>JASHPM010000437.1 GCA_030038115.1 Acidobacteriaceae bacterium
CCCTACGATCAACGGAATACCTTCCGAACCTATGCTACGTATCGGCTTCCCTTCCGCAGCGCCAATCGCCTGCTCAACGAGGCGACCGGCGGCTGGACCCTGGCGCCAATCTTCGAATGGCAACAGGGCCGCAACCTTAAACTGCTGGGCGGAACGAATACCTACAACCTGTACGAGGGCTCCGGCCAGCCCGACGCCAGCGACTCCGGCGTGGTTTTGAACGGAATCACAGTAAAGCAACTGCAAAAGGCGGTCGGCTATTATCCGAATCCATCGAATCCCTCGGCACCGATGAATCTGATAAATCCGAATGTGTTCACCAACGGCTCGGTTCTTCCCGAGACAACGCCTGGCCAACTGGGTCAGTTCGTCTACCTGACCGGACCGCAGTTTATCAACACCGATTTCGCGGTCACCAAAGACTTCCCGCTCGTAGAACAGCTGCATCTCAACATTCAGACGATCATGCTCAATCTGTGGAATCACCCGGACTGGAATATCATCGACGGATATTCGGGAGGTACGAATAATCCGGCACAGTATGTCACGGTGACCAACAGTCCGGCGGCTCCCGGAACGCAGACCAATCCCGCAGGGACCGGCGCAAACGGCGCCCGCGATATCCAGTTTCGCGTTCAGCTAATCTTTTAGCAGCACGTGGGTCCTCTGTTGACCAGTTCGCTGTACGAACTGGAAAGAGAGGGCCTGCGCGGCTGTCCGTCGCTTTACAGGAGACAAATGAATCAGCGGCTGGTCTTTCGCGCGATATTTCTGATCGGCATCGTCAACCTCTGCGGGGCTGCACGTGGGCAGCAGGTCACGAGCGCGGATTTCGATCGCGCGCTGGATCTCCAGGAGAAATATGCTGCTCTGGCTGTCAACCTCCCGGAGCCGCCCGTCTGGCAGGAATCCACCGACACCTTTGTTTACCGGAAAACGGCAGATGGCGGGCATGAATTCGAGCTGGTGGATGCGGCCGCCCTCACCAAACAGCCTGCGTTTGACCATGCGAAGCTGGCTGCAGCGCTTTCTGCGGCTAGTGGAGGCACCTACAAGGCGGCTACGCTCCCGTTTGCGCGCTTTCACTTTGTTTCGGATCGGACGGCGATCGACTTTATCGTGGAGGGCGTGCGCTGGCACTGCGATCTTCACGCCTGGACCTGCGCCAGTCTCGGACCGCTGCGCCCCGGCGATGAGGAATACGAAGGTAACGACGATTACGATCAGACGCCGAAGGACATCAACGACCCGCGGAAAACGAAGACATCGCCGGACGGGAAGTGGCTCGCTTACGTGGAGAACTACAACGTCCACGCGCGCTCGAAGGACGGGAAGGACATAGTCGACCTAAGTCAGGATGGCTCGGAGGATAACTACTACGCGCTCGACACAATTGTCTGGTCGCCGGATTCGAAGCGGCTGGTGGCTTATCGTATTCGCCCGGGCTACCGGCGCCTGGTAAGGTATGTCGAATCGTCGCCGAAGGATCAGCTGCAGCCGGAATACTCCACGATGGTGTATCCCAAACCGGGGGACGTGCTGTCGCTGCCGCAACCCGTACTGTTCGATGTGACAGCGAAGCGCGAGATACCGATTGACAACCAGTTGTTTCCCAACCCGTTCGAGCTGAGTCCTGCCGTGTGGTGGAAGGACAGCCGAGGCTTCACGTTTGAATATAACCAGCGCGGCCACCAGATCTATCGGGTCATTGAGGTGGATGCCGCCACTGGAACGCCTCGCGCTCTGATCACCGAGCAAAGTCAGACGTTCGTCGATTATCGTCCGCTGATTATGAACCAGTACGATACGGGCAAGAAGTACAGGGACGACCTGGCCGATGGCAAGGCGATTATCTGGGCCTCGGAACGCGACGGATGGGAGCACCTGTACCTGATCGACGGAAAAACCGGGGACATCGAAAATCAGATCACCAAAGGGGACTGGGTGGTGCGTGCCGTCAATCGCGTGGATGAAGAGAAGCGCCAGATCTGGTTCGAGGCCAGCGGCATGACTCCGGGCGAGGACCCATATTTCGTTCATGCCTACCGCATTAATTTCGACGGCACAGGCCTGACACCTCTTACTCCTGCCGAGGCAAATCACCGGGTTGAGTTTTCCTCGGACGGCAAGTACTATGTCGACCTCTGGTCACGCATCGATGTGGCGCCGGAGATGGCGCTCTACAGAACCGACGACAACAAGCAACTCATGGTTGTGGAACAGGGCGACATCAGTAAACTGGTGGCCGCGGGGTGGCATGCTCCGGAGGTTTTCAAGGCGAAAGGACGGGATGGCACTACCGATATCTGGGGTGTGATTTATCGGCCCGCTAACTTCGATCCTCATAAGAAGTACCCGGTTATTGAAGACATTTATGCCGGCCCGCAGGGTTCGTTTGTGCCCAAATCGTTCAGCGCCCGCATCGAGCCTTTGACACAGCTCGGTTTTGTTGTCGTGCAGATAGACGGGATGGGCACCAATAACCGCTCCAGGGCGTTTCACGACGTGGCCTGGCACAATCTGAAGGACGCGGGGTTCCCCGATCGTATTCTGTGGCACAGAGCTGTAGCCGCGAAGTATTCCTGGTATGACATTTCACGCGTCGGAATTTTCGGAACTTCCGCAGGCGGCCAGAGTGCGATGGGGGCGTTGCTGTTTCACCCTGAGTTCTACAAAGTTGCGGTATCGAACAGCGGTTGCCACGACAACCGTATGGATAAGATCTGGTGGAACGAGCAGTGGATGGGCTGGCCGATCGGTCCGCAGTATTCGGAATCATCGAACGTGGATAATGCCTGGAGACTGCAGGGCAAGCTGATGCTGGTGGTGGGCGAGATGGACCACAACGTCGATCCCTCCTCGACCTATCAGGTGGTTGACCGGCTCATCAGGGCGAA
>JASHPM010000438.1 GCA_030038115.1 Acidobacteriaceae bacterium
GCACACGCTAAGCGGCGACGAGCCTCAATCGAGCTCGCGCACACGCCGATCAAGTTCCGTCTTGATCAAACTCAATCGGGTAACTTCGCCGGAGTTGCCGGCGCGCTCGGCCTGCTCGATGGCCACGCGGAGCTGGCGCTGTTGCTGTTCGAGGGCGGCGATGCGAATGGCGAGGACGGCCTCTTCCACGGAGTCGGCGTCGGGTTCGGCGTCGTGGATGGAGAGGAAGAGCTCGGCGAGGAGCTGGCGCTGCTCGGGGCTGGCGAGCGCGGTCATGGGGTCGGCGCCGTCGGGGCGCGAGCGCAGCTGCTCGACGATTGCACGCACGTCGGAACGCAGGGCGGAGAACTCGGCGTGATGCTGGTGCCATGCGCCCTCCGCAACCAGGTAGCATTCGCTGGAGCGCGGCGCGGAGAAGGCCTGGAGGAGGGTCCGCTCGGCGTGGGTGAGGGGGTGCGTTTGCGCGCCCAGCGAGTCGCGGCGTTTGGCGGCGGCGTCTTTGAGCTCGGCGCGGAGCAAGGCGGAGTCGATGCCGAGGGCCTGGGCGGCGTCGTTGGCGAAGGCGTCGCGCGTGATGCGGCTGGGGATGCGGCGGATGTGGGGCAGGAGGAAATTGAGGGCCTCAGTCTTCGATTTGGGATCGCGCGCGGGGAAGAGCTGGCGGGCGCGGTCGAGCAGGTAGTCCTGATAGGAGGGCGCGGCGCGGAGGGCCTCGGCGTAGGCGCGGGCTCCGCGGTCGCGGACGTAGCGGTCGGGGTCGAGTCCGCCTTCGAGGGTGAGGACGCGGACTTCGAAGCCCTCTTCGGTGAGGAGGGCGATGGATTTTTCCGCGGCGTTGGCGCCAGCGGTGTCGGGATCGAAGTTGACGATGACGCGGGTGGCGTAGCGGCGGAGCAGGCGCGTCTGCGCTTCAGTGAAGGCGGTGCCGCTGGTAGCGAGGACGTTGGGGATGCCGGCAAGGTAGACGGAGATGCAGTCCATCTGGCCTTCGACGAGGACCGCGCCGCCGTCCTGGCGGATGGCCTGGCGGGCTTTATCGAGATTGAAGAGGACGTGGCTCTTGGAGTAGAGCGGGGTTTCCGGGGAGTTGATGTACTTGGGGCCGGCCTTTTCGCCGGTTTCGAGCGTGCGCGCGGTGAAGGCGATGACGCGGCCCGATTCGTTGGCGATGGGGAACATGATGCGTTTGCGGAAACGCGCGTAGATGGGACCCATACCCCGTCGAGCAGGCTCGCCGGGGGCCCCGCCGGGCGAGCTGTCTTCCTGGTCTTTCCAGGAGAAGAGGCCGGAGAGGCGGAGGGTTTCCGTGTCGGCGAGGGGCTCGAGGCGCTGGCGGAGGGCGTGGAAATTGTCGGGGGCGAAGCCGATGCGGAATTTTGAAATTCCTTCGGATGAGAGGCCGCGGCCGGTGAGGTATTCGCGGGCGAGCGCGCCTTCGGGGGAGCGGAGCTGTTCTTCGAACCAGGCAGTGGCGGTTTCGTGGAGCTCGAGGAGCTTCGAGCGCTGGCGATGCTCGGCGGCTTCTTCGGGCGTGGCGAAATCGCGTTTAGGCAGGGGGATGCCGGCCTTTTGGGCGACGGTGCGAACGGCCTCGGAGAAGCCGACGTTCTCGATTTTCTGGATGAAGGTGAAAACGTCGCCATGCTCGTGGCAGCCGAAGCAGTTGAAGAACTGGCGGCCGGCGTGAACGCTGAAGGACGGAGTTTTTTCCTTGTGGAAGGGGCAGAGGCCGGTGAAGTTTTGCGCGCCAGCTTTTTTGAGGCGAACGTATTCGCCGATGATCTTGACGATGTCGGCCTGTTGCTTGACCTGCTGGGCGAAATCGGAGGGCATGGGCGGGCGGGGTTCCGGATACAGGGTACAGCGGGGAGAGCGAAAGGAGCGGTCGGCTGAAAAGCGGTTAGCGAAAAGGCGGCAAACGGGACGGAATCGAAATGGACTGGGGGTCCATTTTGGGTACAAAACGCGGTACCGAGGAGTGGCAGGGTGGGAATCGAGCCTATTCTACAGACATGGCAGGAGGGTAGGCTGCTTGCTATGGGGTGAACCTGGCTGCGGGGTATTCAGAACGTACGCTCGGGGCAGGGTCACGGTACCGTGGTTACATCGGAGCTGGGGCGGTTGGGTGCGATGAACGGCGGAGAAATGAAACAATTTGGGGTTTTCCACATCTAAAATGGTGAGGATCCTGCCCAAAGACTCGACGTTTTCAGTGCGAAAATGGCCCGAAATGGCAGAAATTGCCGGAGTTAGGCTGATTTCGTGGTATTCTGAACGTCCCGGGGAGATGTGCGCCCTTTGCCCGCCGGCCATTGAGCCGGACTGGCTTTTGCCTACTATGGCCCTGACCGCACCTCGTCCACTCCAGGCACAGCGATCTGAAAATTCAGCGCGGGGGGACCAATCCGCTTGCCCATAGACGATAAGTACGAAGCAGACATACAGAAGCTGATCGACGCCGGGAAGGAGAAGGGCTACCTGACCTACAACGAGGTCAACGACCTTCTTCCGGGCGACATGAACTCGCCCGACGATCTTGACGATCTGATCACAACCATAGGCACCCAGGGAATCGACATTCTCGAGGGCGGCCCAAAAATCGGCGGCACGGAGCGCGACGAGTTCGAGCCTGAAGAGGGCGAAGACGTCGAGCTGGACCTGACGCCGGGAACACTGGAGAAAACGAACGACCCCGTCCGCATGTATCTGCGCGAGATGGGCACGGTACCGCTGCTGACACGCGAAGGCGAAGTGGAGATTGCGCGGAGGATCGAGCGCGGGCAGCTGCGCGTGCTGAAGGCGATTTCGCGCTCGCCGGTGGTGATTCGGGAGATTGTCGCTCTGGGCGAAGACCTGAAGCGCGGTGTGCGGAACATCAAGGAAATTGTCATCTTCGACGATGAGGAGCTGACCGAGGAAGTGGTGCAGGCGCGGGTGCGCCAGACGGTATCGCGTACGGACACGCTGGTGAAGCACCACAAGAAGGCGCTGCAGCTCGAGGAGAAGCTGGCGGGGATTACACAGAAGACGAAGCCGAAAGAGCACCGGCGGGTGCGCTGGAGCATCGCGCGCGAGAAAGTGATGGTTTCGCGGATCGTGCGCGAACTGAAGTACACCAACCAGGAGCGCAAACGGCTGCTGGACAAGGTGAACAAGACGGTGGAGGCGATGCGCACGCTGGAGCGGCAGATTCGGTCGCTCGATCAGAAGTGGGAGCAGAGCCGCAGCGAAGAGCTGAAGAAGGAGTACCGGCGGCAGCAGAAGAACTGCAAGACGGACCTGGAGAAGCTGGAGGAAGAGGCGGGCGTTTCCATCGCCGAGCTGAAGCGCACGCAGCGCGAGATGATCCAGGGCGATATGGACGCGGAGCAGGCCAAGCGGGAGCTGATTGAAGCGAACCTGCGCCTGGTGGTCTCCATCGCCAAGAAGTACACCAATCGCGGACTGCAGTT
>JASHPM010000439.1 GCA_030038115.1 Acidobacteriaceae bacterium
CGATCCGGCTGCTGGCTCCGGCTGAGCGGGCCGAGGAGATTGCCCGGATGATTTCCGGCGCGACGGTGACGGAGACATCGCTGCGACACGCGGAACAGATGCTGAAGAGCAGCGCTGGTCTCTGACGTCACGCCAGCGTTCAGGATGCCCAGGATCAGCCTTCCACGCTAAAAAGGAGTTATTCGGCGAAGGATCAGAACCTGAGGAAATGTGGCTACCGTCTTATAGTTCGAGTCGATGTACTGATCCAGGATGGTGACGCCACTGCTGAAACGGCTCTGGTTTGGCTCAGAATCGTTATCCCAGGTGAGATTGCGGATCACGTAGTTAACGTGTTGCCGGTCCAGATCCTCTATCATCTGCTTCTGGATCGGATATGTGGTTTGGAGGCCGGGTTCAAGATAGTACCATTTCGTCGGCGCATCCCTTTTCGAGACAAAGTAGAAAAGAATATCATTCATACCTATCTTGTCATGCCGCCCAACGCCGGAGTAGACCTTTGCGTCTGGCCCGGTATGCTGTTGGATATACTCAACTTCTTCCTCTTCCACTGGGTCTATCCGCATGCATGTTATGCGCTCCAGGCCAGCCGGCGGGCGGCATAATGACGCTATCGACCCGGATTTTGCAGGACGAACCAGAAGAGGGAGCGTACTTTTGATCTGGCGCGCCATGCGCCAGGTCGGTACGATCGTGGCAAACCCAAGCCATATGGTTGCGCCCACGATCAGCACGCGGGCATAACGCGCTGAGAAATGCAGCGTCCCCATCAGGCATGCCAGAAGAAGAGACTCGAATATCGGAATCGCGATCAGGTGAATAATATCGGGACGAACAACCCCGCTGACAGGCAAGGTTAGAACGAGGCAGGTAAGCATAACATAGCTGCTCACTTGCCAGTGCTCCTGCCGACTCCTCCACTCCTTTTGCAAAAGACAGGCGATCGCAACGATGGATGTGCCGATTGGCATCAAGACGATGCTCTGCGTAACCGCGTACCTGACGCGCGCCATTCCGAGTGCGATCTTATCGAAGTCGAACCAGGGTATGTGGCGCATCTCCGGATATACGTGGGATGGAATGTAAAACATCTGGTACGAGATGTCGGCGAATGGGATGTGCTGCAGCAACAGCAGGATGACCGGCAGGGCAACGGCGATGATACATGCGCAAAACACACTTAGATGACCCAGGAGCGTCCGCCACCGATAGCGTATGGCTTTCGCGTCTCCTTTCAGATGATGGAAGCATTCGCCGACAGATAACGAAACAAATAAATACGCTGCCAGATCATGGCGAAACAGTATCACTACCGCAATCAGGGCTCCGGCGAGACACAGCCACCCTTTCAGTCCCGATTGCCAATGGCGAACCATGCAAATCGCAGCCAGAAGAGCAAACGCAAGGGCTGGATAGATCGGATAAAGGTACATTCCGGCAATCGAGATCCAGACCAGTGAAATGATGGCGGCACAGGCGCCCAACAACCGGCGGCCAGAGATCAACGATTGCAGTTTGATGACTCCGAGGAGGGTAGCAAGGACGGTTGCGGCATACCATAGCCTGCCGAGAAAGGCGTAAACGCCAAACAAATGGAACAGTGCGGCGAGCACGTAGTACTGCCCTGGGCCGTAAAAACTCCAAAAATCACGATATGGAAACTCTCCGCGGAGCACATTGAAGGCTCCGTAGAGAACCAATGCTTCATCATATATGCTGAGCCCGGGATCCATTGAGATGAACACGAGCACAACAATCGCAATTCCCGAAACAGGCCAAAACCAACGTGAGGATACCCAGGCAGTGCTGACGGCGGCCATTTGATCAGGCGACTTCAAGCTTACAAACCTCCAATCTATACGCTGTTGTGTCGGAGAAAAAAATGCGAGTCCCACTGCGTTACGAACGGTTTCGCCAGCAAAGACGAAGCGTTTCAACCGCAGGAGGCGTGGTTCCGCAACTACTCAAAACGCCAGGTCGATCCGGGAGCAGGTGGGGTCACTGAAAGTTTTGTGAAGCGCATCCTGTAGGGGTGTAGCGCGTATTTCGAAAATTCCCGGCCAATCAATTACTTCGAAAACATCAGGGGTAGACAGAGCTTTGAGTTGACTGACAGTGAAGGCGGGATCTTTGTCCACAGCCGCGTTCGCCTTCAGAATGGTCCAGAACAGCCAATAGGGTATGCGTTGAATTCGGGCCTTGGCGCCAGTTGCCACTTTTACCGCTTTCATAAGGTCGATATAGTCGATGCGTTCCAAGCCGGTGATGTTGTAGGTTCCAACAGTTCCTCTCTCAATTGAGGAAATCACGATATCGCAGAAATCGCCTGCGTATAGAGGTTGGCGCAGATAACGTCCCGAACCCGGAACCGGGAAGACCGGGGTTCGTCTCATGAATCGGGCGAGCCAGCCGATGTGCTTGCGGTCAAACCATCCAAACATGAGAGTGGGCCGCAAAATGACCTGTTTGACACCGCTGGCAGCGATCAGTGCCTCCTGTTTCTTTTT
>JASHPM010000440.1 GCA_030038115.1 Acidobacteriaceae bacterium
ACCAACCGCTACATCGGCGACTACTACACGTCTGACGAAGCGATCAACAACTTTACGACCCTGCGGGATCGCGCCCTGAGCCGCGCCCCGTCTCCCTACGATCAACGGAATACCTTCCGAACCTATGCTACGTATCGGCTTCCCTTCCGCAGCGCCAATCGCCTGCTCAACGAGGCGACCGGCGGCTGGACCCTGGCCCCCATCTTCGAATGGCAACAGGGCCGCAACCTTAAACTGCTGGGCGGAACGAATACCTACAACCTGTACGAGGGCTCCGGCCAGCCCGACGCCAGCGACTCCGGCGTGGTTTTGAACGGAATCACAGTAAAGCAACTGCAAAAGGCCGTCGGCTATTATCCGAATCCGTCGAATCCCTCGGCACCGATGAATCTGATGAATCCGAATGTGTTCACCAACGGCTCGGTTCTTCCCGAGACAACGCCTGGCCAACTGGGTCAGTTCGTCTACCTGACCGGACCGCAGTTTATCAACACCGATTTCGCGGTCACCAAAGACTTCCCGCTCTTCGAACAGCTGCATCTCAACATTCAGACGATCATGCTCAACCTGTGGAATCACCCGGACTGGAATATCATCGACGGATATTCGGGAGGTACGAATAATCCGGCACAGTATGTCACGGTGACCAACAGTCCGGCGGCTCCCGGAACGCAGACCAATCCCGCAGGGACCGGCGCAAACGGCGCCCGCGATATCCAGTTCCGCGTTCAGCTAATCTTTTAGCAGCACGTGGGTCCTCTGTTGCCCGGTTCGCTGTATGGACCGGGCATGAGGGGGTTTGCGCGGCTGTCCGTCGCTTTACAGGAGACAAATGAATCAGCGGCTGGTCTTTCGCGCGATATTTCTGATCGGCATCGTCAACTTCTGCGGGGCTGCACGTGGGCAGCAGGTCACGAGCGCGGATTTCGATCGCGCGCTGGATCTTCAGGAGAAATATGCTTCTCTGGCTGTCAACGTCCCGGAGCCGCCCGTCTGGCAGGAATCCACCGATACGTTTATTTACCGCAAGACGGTTGATGGGGGGCATGAATTCGAGCTGGTGGATGCGGCGGCCCTCACCAAACAGCCTGCGTTTGACCATGCGAAGCTGGCAGCGGCGCTTTCTGCGGCGAGTGGAGGCGACTACAAAGCGGCTACGCTCCCGTTTGCGCGTTTTCACTTTGTTTCGGATCGGACGGCGATCGACTTCATCGCGGAGGGCGTGCGCTGGCACTGCGACCTTCACGCCTGGACCTGCGCCAGTCCGGGACCGCTGCACCCCGGCGACGAGGAATACGAAGGTAACGACGATTACGATCAGACGCCGAAGGGCATCAACGACCCGAAGAAAACGAAGGCATCGCCGGACGGGAAGTGGCTCGGTTACGTGGAGAACTACAACGTCCACGCGCGCTCGAAGGACGGGAAGGAGACAGTCGACCTAAGTGAGGATGGCTCGGAGGATAACTACTACGCGCTGGACACAATTGTCTGGTCGCCAGATTCGAAGCGGCTGGTGGCTTATCGTATTCGCCCGGGCTACCGGCGGCTGGTAAGATATGTCGAATCGTCGCCGAAGGATCAGCTGCAGCCAGAATACTCCACGATGGTATACCCCAAACCGGGTGACGTGCTGTCGCTGCCGCAACCCGTACTGTTCGATGTGACAGCGAAGCGCGAGATATCGATCGACAACCAGTTGTTTCCCAACCCGTTCGAACTGAGTCCTGCCGTGTGGTGGAAGGACGGCCGAGGCTTCACCTTTGAATATAACCAACGCGGCCACCAGATCTATCGTGTCATCGAGGTGGATGCCGCCACTGGAACGCCTCGCGCCCTGATCACCGAGCAAAGTCAGACGTTCGTCGATTATCGTCCGCTGATTATGGACCAGTACGATACGGGCAAGAAGTACAGGGACGACCTGGCCGATGGCAAGGAGATTATCTGGGCCTCGGAGCGGGATGGATGGGAGCATCTGTACCTGATCGACGGAAAAACAGGCGACGTCAAGAATCAGATCACCAAAGGGGACTGGGTGGTGCGCGCCGTCAATCGCGTGGATGAAGAGAAGCGCCAGATCTGGTTCGAGGCCAGCGGCATGACTTCGGGCGAGGACCCATATTTCGTTCATGCCTACCGCATTAATTTCGACGGCACAGGGCTGACGCCGCTTACTCCTGCGGAGGCAAATCACCGGGTTGAGTTTTCCGCGGACGGTAAGTACTATGTCGATCTCTGGTCACGCATCGATCTGGCGCCGGAGATGGCGCTTTACAGAGCCGACGACAACAAGCAGCTGATGGTTGTGGAACAGGCCGACATCAGTAAACTGGTGGCCGCGGGGTGGCATGCTCCGGAGGTTTTCAAGGCGAAGGGGCGGGATGGCACTACCGATATCTGGGGTGTGATTTATCGACCCGCTAATTTCGATCCTCATAAGAAGTACCCAGTTATTGAAGACATTTATGCCGGTCCGCAGGGTTCGTTTGTGCCCAAGTCGTTCAGCGCCCGCATTGAACCTTTGACGCAGCTGGGTTTTGTGGTCGTGCAGACAGACGGGATGGGCACCAATAACCGCTCCAGGGCGTTTCACGATGTGGCCTGGCACAATCTGAAGGACGCGGGGTTCCCCGACCGTATTCTGTGGCACCAAGCTGTAGCCGCGAAATATTCCTGGTATGACATTTCACGCGTCGGAATCTTCGGAACCTCCGCAGGCGGCCAGAGCGCGATGGGGGCTTTGCTGTTTCACCCTGAGTTCTACAAGGTGGCCGTTTCAAACAGCGGCTGTCACGACAACCGTATGGATAAGATCTGGTGGAACGAGCAGTGGATGGGCTGGCCGATCGGTCCGCAGTATTCGGAATCATCGAACGTGGATAATGCCTGGAGACTGCAGGGCAAGCTGATGCTGGTGGTGGGCGAGATGGACCACAACGTCGATCCCTCCTCGACCTATCAGGTGGTTGACCGGCTCATCAGGGCGAA
>JASHPM010000441.1 GCA_030038115.1 Acidobacteriaceae bacterium
TAGCCGATCTGCAGGAGCGTGGTGCCGGTGAGCTGCCGCTGGATGTTCAAATTGTAGTTATATGTGTAGGGTGGCCGGTAACCGGAAGTTACATTGCTGAGGTTGTCGGGAAAGTAGCTTTCGAAGTCGACGGCTGAACCCGCCTTGGCCGGGGTGAAGGGGAATTTGTTGGTAAATGTACCGTTGCCCGCTACATCGGTATAGGGAGCCGCGAAGGAAGGCTGGTAGCCGTAGTCGGTCGCTCCCTGCGAGACGAGGGCAAAGGGAGGATCGAGCAGGTTCTGCAGGGATTCCTCTTCCTGGTCGCGGTTGTAGTACATACCGAACCCGGCGCGGAGCGAAAAATCGTGGCGTCCATTGTCGCCGACCAGGAATTTGGGACCGGATTCGGGTGACCAGGCGACCCCCAGGCGCGGACCGAAATCGGCCCAGCGGATGGTGGTGCCGCCGTAGGCGGAGCAGCCGGGATCGCCGGGGAAGAGCAGTCCGGGCGGCAACGACGTACCCCCGACAGGCGTGAACTTACTCGAGGTCGTACTCGAATTTTGCCAGCAGGAGATGCCGAGGCCATCCCACTGCTCGTTGGCGTTGGGGGTTTCCACGTCCCACGCGAGACCGTAGTTGAAGGTCACGCTGTTCGAGACCTTCCAGTTGTCCTGGGCGTACGCGAACAGCTCCCAGGCATGCGCGTCGATCAGGCCTCCTGAAGTCTGCTCGTAGGTGTCCGGGATGCCCAGTTCGAAATCGATGGCCGGGTCGCCGGAGCTGTACGGACCGCCGCCGTCCATCGCGAACGCGCCGTTATTGAGGAAGTAGAACGGGTTGCCCACGTAGAACTTTTCGATGTGCACGCCGGTCTTGAGGTTGTGGTTGCCGTGCACCACCGTAAAGTTGTCGTTGGCCGTGTAGTTCTGGTCGTTGCGGGGTTGAGGACCGTCCTCGCTGAAGCCGAGGCTGAAGAAATCGCCGAGACTGACCGCCGGCAGGCCAACGGCCTTCGTATCCTCGGGATTGATGGCGAAGCCGTACGACGACGGCGCGACATTGCCGGGGCCCGGCGCCGGCTCCACCGACGCAAACACAAAACGGTAATAGCCGACACGCAGTTCGTTCAGCACATTGGGCGTGAAGGTGTGGGTGTAAGACGCGTTGAAGATCTTGATGTGAAGGGCATTGTCCTCAGGAAAACCAGGGACGGTCGCGCCAATGAAAGGCAGCGTAGCGAAGGTTGGGTTCGATTCGAAAAGCGTGGAAAACCAGATGGAGTCCGCTGGTTTGGGGTGGGCGTCGAGGCGGATGATGCCCTGATCGTCGCCGGCGGTATTCAGCGCGTTGAAGTTGTAATACGGCTGTCCGCCAATGGAGTAGTTGGCGGCAGGGACGAAGGTCGAGGTCAGCCTGGCCGCGATGGAGTTCCATTGCGCCTGCGGGATGATGACCGAGGAACCCGGCGTGAAGCAGCTGTTCCAGGCCTCGCCGGCCGTGCAGCTGCCGAAGGCGAAAGGAATCGGATTGGACGACAGGCCCGCGGAGTTGGCTGCCCCCGTCTTTTCGTTGTAATCGCCGCTAAAGTCGCCGGCCAGCTGCGTGGTCGCGCCGAAGACGGGAGTATCCGTGGTGGTTGCCGCAACGTTGCGCAGGCCCTGATAGGCCGCGAATCCGAAGAGCCTATTCCGCAGGATCGGGCCGCCAAGGGTGCCACCGAAAAGATTCTGGTGGAATACCGGACGGATGGGCGAGAAGTAACTGCCGTTAGTGAGAAAGGTGTCGCGGTAAAACTCGAAACCGTCGCCGTGAATGTGGTTGGTGCCGCTCTTGATGGTCTCGTTCACCGTCATGCCGGAGTTACGGCTGAATTCCGGATTGAGCGTGCTGTCGATGAAGTTCACCTCCGCAAGGGCATCGGGGTTGGGCGTCACGCCGGGGGTTTGCAGCGGGCCGTCGCCAATGTCGATGCCGTCCAGCAGGAAGGAGTTCTGCGGCGTCTGGCTGCCGTCCGTGGAAAAGGTTCCGAAGCGATCGGACATTTCGGCCACGCCGGGCGCGGTCTTTTGCAGCTGCACGACGTCGCGGCCAAGCAGAGGCATGTCTTCAATCTGCGAAGCATCCACCTCCGTGGA
This sequence comes from Acidobacteriaceae bacterium, assembly GCA_030038115.1. Classification (GTDB taxonomy): domain Bacteria; phylum Acidobacteriota; class Terriglobia; order Terriglobales; family Acidobacteriaceae; genus Palsa-343. The sequence continues at coordinate 2,121 of JASHPM010000441.1, forward strand.
GAGCTGCGTGTCGGAGGTCTGCACCTGCACGGCGGAGCTTTGCACCTCGACCGTCTGCGAACTGGAGCCCACCTTCAGGGTCGCATCCACGTCTTTGTTGTCGTTCAGGTTGAGAACGATTCCCATCGCCTGGAACTGCTGAAAGCCGGTTGCGCTGATGGTGACGGTATAGGTGCTCGCTGCCGCGCCATTCAGGAAGGTGCTGGCGGCCAGTTGCGGGAAAACGTAATAGCCGCGTGCGTCGGTTTTCGCCTGCGTGGCCTGATTGGTGCCCGTATTGAGCACCACAACGGTGGCGTTGGGGATGACGGCGCCACTGGTATCGGTTACCGTGCCGTGGATGGCGGCGAATGTATTCTGGGCTTTGGCCGCGGGCGCGCAGCACAAAAGCAGACACACGGGGAGTACAGCGGCTAACCAGCTGTTGCGTCTGGATTTCATGGTTCCTCCAAAAGATCGGGTAGGATCCCGGCGCTGTGATCGCGACGGGAATATCCCTTCAGCGAAATTGAATTTCGGACGGAAACCCGGGACCGAGGCCGGCGTGGGTGGGGCCTCAACGGCAAAAAAGGAGCCTGTTGGTGATGATTCCGCATTTCCAGCGATACTTCTGAGCGAACAAACACCGGGTTTGCACCCGGCGTGCCATTTCGTATTTGTTCTCAACTGGTGGTGCGGACTAGCCATGCTGCCATGGGCGGAAGTTACTATTTATCAATCAGTAAAGCGCCGCTTTGCACCTGCGGGGCCAACTGCATACAGGCCACGTCGGGCCTGGAAAAAAAGAAGGGTGCGACCTTACCCGTCAATCCGACAAACTGTAGACAGGGGAGGTCTATTTATGAAAAACAGAAACCTCTCGCATGGCGAAGCTTATCGGCCAACTACGCGCCGCAGATTCTCCGCACCCGGGTGCTTATGCGCTGAGTTTCTCGTAGTGGCATCTGAACAATGGGAAATTGCGTATCCGCGAAGCTTCCAGTGGCGCAGAGCTGTTGTTCGAGTTGCCGCCGACGGACTGCGCGCAAATCCGCTCAGGGGAAACATCGGCCATTCATGAAAAAGGGCCGCCGAAGCGGCCCACAGTTGAAGCAGTGAACCTCAGAATTCGAAGCGCGCGGCTACCTGCAGGACGCGGCTCGATTCGCCCGTGCCGGTAGTGCCGCTGATCACCCCGAACAGGCAGCTGGCATCGGTGATATCCGTGCAGGGAGCGGCGAAGTTGGGGTGGTTCAGGACATCGAAAGCGTCGCCCCGAAACTTCAGGCTGGTCTGCTCCCACAACGGGAAGGTCTTCCCGAGGCCCAGGTCCATATCGACGTAGCCGGGACCGCGCAGATTATTCCGGCTGCCGATTTCAAAGCCGAGCGGGCCTGTGTAGTCGGCGTTGGCCTTGGTTACGCTGCTGTAGGCGAGAAGAGGCTGGCCATTCCCTCCGTTGACGCGGGTTTTGAGATCGGAGATGGGTCCCGTCAGAATTGCTGGCGCGTCGTTGGCGTAGCCGGCCACGAAAGCGTTCGCCGCCGCAAAGTAAGGGTTGCCGGTGTGCCAGCTGGGCAGGCCGCTGACAATCCAGCCGCCAACGATTTCATTGGCCCAGGTGGGGATGCCGGCGCCGAAAGTGCGCCCGTGCCCGAAGGGCAGGTCATAGATAAAGTTACCACTGAGGTTATTGGCGACATCGAAGTCGGAGTTACCGCGGCATTCGCGGGGACGCAGCGCGTCGCAGATAAATCCGTAACCGCCATAGGCGACGGTATTGGCAGTTACTGAGACATTATCGATGGAATGCGACCAGGTGTAATTGAGATCAAACTGGAGGCCATAGCCAAAGTTCTTGTGCAGTGTGGTGAGTAGGCCGTTGTAACTCGAGAATCCCTTGTTGGTGTACATGGTGTTTTCGTCGAACTGCGAATCCATGCCCACGTTGGGGGGAAGGATTCCAAACGCGGACAGCAGGAACGTGTCATCCGCAAAGTCGCCGCGGGTTCCGTAGGGCTGAGTGTTATAGGCAACCAGCGCGGTATTGCTGGAATAGCCGAGGGACGTGCCGAGGCCTGGGGGAAGAACGTCTTCGTACCAGGGCTGCGCGGCGACGTTGAGTGGGTTCACGCCGCTGCGGAGCTGCAGCGACATATTCTTAAAGGCCGAGGAGTAGAGCTGCCCCGAAGCGGTGTCAGGGAAGTCGATGAGCTGGCTGGTATCAGCCTGGGCCATCAGGCGGCGGCCGAGACGGCCGGCGTATGCGGTTTTGAGAATGTAGCCCTGGGGGAACTGATGCTGCCATCCAAAGTTGAATTGAATCGAATAGGGAGTCTTGAAGCTGGGATCGATCATTTCGTTGAAGGCGTTCCCATTGGCCAAGCCGTTGGGGGTGGCGCCCGCTCCCGACCCGGTGACATAGGGGTAGAAGGGCTTGGTGATGGCCGGAGCCGCGGGCGGAGCGGGCGGACTGCTGATCGTGGTGAAGCGCGGATCCTGCTGCAGGGTCGCGGCGGTATTGTTGGGGACGCCCAGGGGCTGGGCGATGCCAGCCTCGAACACGTAGGAGAACTGGGTCTGCTGGTAGAGGATCGCATTCACTACGGTGTGGTCGTAGACGATGCCGCCGCCACCACTGAAGACCGACTTGCGATCGAAAGAGGGGCTCCAGGCGAAGGCAAAGCGCGGTGCGAAGTCCTTATTGTCGGTGTGATAGAGACCAGGAGCATGATTGGCCTTTCCGCCGAGGATGTAATCGAACAGCGGAACCGATAAGTTACCGGAGATTCCAGCCGCACTTTGAGTGATGCGCGTGCCGAAGTAATTGTCGAACGTGGTTTGGTCGACTGAGTCGAGGGTACCGCCTGGTGTACCCATCTGATCCACAGACTCAAGGCCGTGGATCTCGTAGGGGACAGTGTAATTCTGCCAGCGCAGTCCGTAGGACAAGGTGAGGCTGGGAGTTACTTTCCAGGTGTCTCCGGCGTAGAGTTCGGTTTCGTAATAGCGGTAGTCACGAATCGCGCCGGTGCCCTGGGGCACCGGATTTCCCTGAGCATCGTAGTTGTAGGTGGCGCTTACGGCGGTGTAAGGGGCCAGCGCGAGGGCGAAGGCGCTGTCGTAGAGAGCGGTGGCGTTGCCGCTGCCGATGTCGGCCGGCCGTTGCGCGGCGGTCAGACCGTCAATGTATCCGCCCAGGCCAATCGTGGGCGAGTTGTAGTCGAGGATGGTGTTGTTATGCGGGGTTTCCCATTTGAAGGTGCCGCCCAGGGTGAGACTGTGCCTCCCCTTTTCCCAGCTGAAGTCGTCCTTCACGATAGGGATGGGGAAGGTGCGGCTTTGTGCGTTGATGGCGCGAGCATAGGGAGCGCTGAGAATGGCTCCGCCCGAGCCGTTCCCCCCGAAGGTTTGAAACTGGTTGACGCCGGGAGGATTGTAAGTGTTGGGGAAGTTGTAATTCTCAAAGGTTAAGCCACCTTCTGCCTGGTTCAGCATATTCGTGCCGATGGTCCACGAGTGACCGACGACCCAGGAATAGCTCTTATCGAGAAACGGATAGGTTTCCGGATCGCCGGGGAATTCGATGGGGTTCTGCGTTCCGTTGGTCTGCGTATCGTGACCAACGATAAAGAGCTTCATCCTGGCGTTCAGGTTGTAGTCCAGGCGCGCCACGTAATCATCCTCTTTATAGGGGAAGGGCGCGTTGAAGCGGAAGCCGGCAGTGTTGATGGTGTCGCCTGCCGCTCCCGACAAGTCGTTGGCCACCGGATAGCGCTGGTTGATGAAGGTCAGCAGATCCTGATCGAACCCGATCCCGCTGGGATCGAGCGCTGCGACCTGCGCGGAAGTCAGCGTCTCAGTGCCACCGGAAGCGTTGATGTAGGAGAGGGTACCGCTGCGGAAGTTATTCATCGGCACCGTGCGTTCTACGAGGTTGGACAGAGTGTCACGCCGCCCGTTGTAATCAAAGAAGAAAAACAGCTTGTTTTTCAGGATGGGACCGCCGAAATTGCCGCCGAACTGATTGCGGATGAGAGGAGGTCTGGGCACGCCGTCGTTGTTATTGAACCAGTCGTTAGCCTCAAGATCGGTATCGCGGTGATACTCCACCACAGAGCCGTGGAATTGGTTGGTGCCGCTGCGGGTAACGAGCTCGTATTGGCCGCCGCCGCCCTCGCCGGCGCTGGCCAGCTCGCCTGCCGTGGTTCCGCGAAACTCCTGCACAGAGTCGACCGGGGCATTGGCCACGATGGCGCCAAAATTGCCGGTTTCGTTGTCGTTGACATCAAGGCCATCGAGGGTGACATTGTCCTGATCGACGCGGGCGCCGGTCACCGCGCCATCCAGCGTGACGCCGGGCTGCTGGGTAAAGAGTGCAGCGGGGCTGTCGCGGTTGGCGATGGGCAGCTCATCGAGGAACTGCACCTGGAAGTTGTTGCCGACGGTCGCATCGCTGGTGTCGATGGTGACATCCTGATTGGCCGCAGAGACCGCTACAGTCTGCACCACATTGCCGACCTTCATCTGAACGTTCTGGGTTCGCGTCGCGCTCACGTTCAGATAAATGCCGGTAACTGTCGTTGACTGAAACCCATCGCGTGAGAAGGTGGCGGTATAACCAGGACCCGGCCGGACCTCATTGATCGTGTAAGAGCCTTCCTGATTGGTGACGCCCTGATACTTCACGCCCGTAGCGGGATTCGTCAGCGTGATCTGAACCGAGGGAACGACGGCCCCGGACGAATCGGTTACGATGCCCGTAATCGACGCCGTGTCCTGCGCCCTGAGTGAGGCCGCGCATGAGAGAGCGAAAAGCAGAACGATAGCTCCGAATCCATATGTCTTCAGCAAGGAACACCTCCGGCAATCGAGCCGATCGACACAGCCAGGACAGCTCCTCCGCGTGAGCATGCGGAAGTCGCCAGATCACTCCCGGTGCGTGCGGGAGATCCCGGTCTGCGAAACAGGCTCGAGAGGCAACGAAGTAACTTCTTTAACCTGAAGAGAGCACTCGGATCGCCATATTCCCAGGCAATGCGGGCTGCCCACGCACAGCGGCCTTGCGCCGATGGCGGACTTGGGATGAGAACCCGGCTTCGAGTGACCAACCGTCGTCACAAAGTGGTAAACGGTGCGGCTCAGCTCCGAATGAATTCGGAAGTTACAAGGATTGGCTGTCGTTTGGGGCGATGGCTCTTTAGGAAAGCGTAGAGAGGGAAACCGATTCTATGAAAAATGGGGAGCTGGTTGGGACGAAGGGACGAGTAACTCAGATTCCGAGCTTCTTCACTTCCTCGTTGTAGTACTTGCGATAAAGGATGTCCCACTCCTGCGAGCCTTCGGGAATGATCCGGCGCTGGGATTCGATCTTTTGCCGGGCCGCCTGGTCGATGCGCATTTCTTCGAGGAGCAGATGTTCGAGCGCCTTGCGCGCCTCCTGGCGGATGGTGTTGCGGTCCTCGAGAAAATCGCACTCCGGGGTATCGGCTAGCGTGTCGGCGACAACGTGCGCGAGCTTGTTGAGCTTGTCGCGGGAAATTCTCACAGCACCGCCTTATACTTGCGCGCGAGTTCGGTCTTGACCTTCTTGAACATCTCAAAGTAGCTGGCGCCGGTACGCTGCATCTCGTCCTGATACGCGTCGAGGATGACCCGCACTTCCTCGTTGATGCGATCTTCGAGCGAAAGCTCTTCCAGCAAGCCGCCATACACCCGCTCCTCGACGGCCTTTGGTTTGGCGGTCTGAATCACTTTGGCGTCGATGAGCTGTTTTACGGTATGGCGCGCCAGGTAGCCAATGTACTCGCGGGAAAAGATCATGGAACTCATTCGGAATATAGCACATGGAAAAGCTGCAGGAAGCCGGTGGCGGGTCGCGAAGTGCGACGTGGACGACAGGCAGGAATCAGCGGCCTGAGCGGAGCCAGTTTTCGACCTTAGGCCGGCGTACTGGACCGCCTGTTCCACCCGTGGAATTGCGAATAGTCGCCGGCATTCCAGGCCTCCCGGAGTCCAGGTTTGCTCAAATCCCAGTCCGGGCGAATTTCGCTCGTGACGACGCGCAGGTCGTGCCACAGATCGACGACCGATGGACGGCCCCAGAACCAGTAGCCGTTGTAGATGCTATAGACGACCAAACCCGGCTTGAGCACGAGCGTGTGCGGGATCATCGGATTATGCTCGGGATCGGTGTACTCCTGAATGTCCAGATCTTTCTGAATCGTCCGGCCGGGATCGGAAAGGAAGGTCCACGGGGCCCCGAGAGAGGCTCGAAACTCCTGCAGCGTGTGGTGGTCGTCGGTTGAAACCGTGGCGATCTGCGTATACGCTACGGCGATCTTCGGGTAAAACGCGGCGAGTTCCAAATGCTGCTGGTGTTCTTTGGGGCAGTAATGGCCGCGCGCGAGCGTCAGGATCAGCGGATCGTCACCCTGCAGCTCGCTGAGCTCGCGCAGTTTCCCCGTGTGATCGGGCAGTTCATAGTTGGGAAAAACGCCCCCGGGAATCATGTCACGACGCATTTTCGATCTCCTCCCGTATTGGCGATCTCACCCAGCGCGCCGCGCCCTCAACCCTGACTGTGAAGACGCCATGAAAGCGCTGACCAGCCGCGCAATCTCATCGGCAGCCGTGTCCAGGGCGAAATGGCCGCCGTCGACGATGTGGACCTTGGCGTCCGGAACATCCTTGCGGTAGCTTTCCGGCTCGCTCGGGTCAAACGACGACTCGTACTTCCCCCAGATCACCAGCAGGCGCGGTTGCCTTTTACGCATCCACGCCTGCCATTTCGGATAGGCGTCAACGTTCGTTCGGTAGTCGTAAAACAGATCGCTTTGTATCTCCGCCTGGCCGGGCTGGTTGAGAAAATAAAACTCGTCGGTCCACAGGTCGGGATCGTGACGCTCCACGTCAGGATCGTCTCCGACGTGTCGCGCACGCGCCGCCTCGAGCGACAGCAGATTGGCGCGCAATGCGCCCTCATTGGCGGCCCGGTCGGCCCAGAACGCGCGGCGCGTCTTCCAGTTTGCTCCCAGGCCCGTGTTGTGGGCGACGGCGTCCTGCACGATCAGCGCTTCGCTTCGCTCCGGATGGTTGAGCGCCATGCGAAAGCCGACGGGGGCGCCGTAATCCTGCATGTAAAGCGTGTAGCGCGAGAGCCCGAGCGCCTCCGTGAAATCGTCCGTGATCTCGGCCAGATGGTCGAAGGTGTAGGCGAATTTCTTCGCGTCCGGCCAGTCACTGTGTCCGAAGCCAGGGTAGTCGGGCGCGATCAGATGATAGCGATCGGATAGCCTTGCAAAAAGCGGTTCGAACATCCGCGATGACGATGGAAGTCCGTGCAGCAAAAGAAGCGTTTCCGCATTTTTCGGCCCAGCCTCTCGATAGAAGATCGACAGGCCGTCGACCTGGATGGTGCGATACAACGTGGGATTCATCGGTGATTGTGCCTTCATCATGCCCTCCGGAAACATCCGCAGCGGAAGATGGGCGGGCGCCCGACCGCAGTTAGGCGAGCGCCCGCATTACACAAGGTGAGAGCCGGGCAGGAGAGAAACGTGCCACCAATCTCAGGCGGCCGCTTTTTTCCTGTCGAGCGCGGGTAGAAGAAGTTTCACAAGTGCTTCGTCCGAGAACGGGTTCTGACCTGAGATCAACTCGCGATCCTGCTGGACGTAGCTCTTCCATGGAGCGAGCACGCTGACGTCGCCGCCCGCCGTACTTAAGGCAAAGTCGGGGTAGAAGAGAACCTTGCCGTGAATCTCCAGCGGCTCTCGCTGCTGCTCTTCCGCGGTGGAAAAGATGGTCATCCTATATCCGGCGTAGATCCAGCCTTTCGCCATTGCGTGTGCTCCGGCGACGTCGCCGGCCGCGAGCGCGGCGACAAACTCCTTCGAATTGGGAAGCGCCGAGAGAAGCGAAATCGGGCCGTGGCAGAGCACCGCTGTCGGCTTCGACTTTTCATGAAAGTGCCTCATCACGATGCCCGCATTGGGATCATCGAGCAGATCGATCATCGGGCCATGGCCGCCGGGGACGAAAACAGCGGCATATTGATCGAGCCCCGAGGCGATGACATCGGAGATACGCACCGGATTTCTGAGTCCGGTCAGGCTGTCGCGGAATTTGAAATAGTCCTGAAGCTTCGCCTCGTCTCCACCGAAGAAATCGGGGACAGCGGAATGGAGATCTAATTGTGGGGTGTTGCCTTTGGGGTTGGCGAAGGTGATTTCGTAACCTTCCTGCATCAGAGCGCGCACTGGAACCGTCAGCTCGTTCAGGTAGTAGCCGGCGCCTCTATAGCACCCGCCATTTTTCAATGGCAGGCCGTACCCGCTCGAAACCAGCACAAGGACTTTTCCTGTTGCTGCCATTTTGCTTCTCCTCTCTAAGATCGAATCTGTTTCCCTGGATATCGGCTCGTGTAGACCAGCCCAATTTGCGAGAGCCCGGGCCTCAGCCAGAAGGGACAGCGTTAACCGTAGGTGAGATCGGTGCTTTGTCCGACCTCGATAATGTAACCATCAGGATCGCGGATGTAGCAGCGAATCTCGCCGTACTTGGGGATGGGCGGCGTGATGAACTCGGCGCCCCGGCTCTTCCACAGTTGATAGCACGCCTGGATATCTGCGACCCGGAAATTCATAAAGCTGTTGATGTGATTCGGGTCGGGGACACTAAGCGTGACCGTCGGCTTATCCGGCGTCGGCCCGCCGCCTACGTTAAGAATCATCCAGATATTCGCCAGCTGAAGGTACCCTGGCGCGTTGCCGTCACCCAAACTCAGAATCTGAGCGCCGAAGACTTTTTCGTAGTAGCGAGCCGATCGGTTAATGTCGGTGACGGTGAGAAAATGCGCGATGCTCATCCCCTGCTTCGGGGGCATCTCAAAACTGTTCTGTCCAATTTCTACAGCGTTCATGGATGGCTCCTTTCGAGCCCACACCGAGAAACCTTTGCGATGAGCATTGGATGTCCGGCCCGGTTCAACGCTTCTCGTACGGATGGAAAATGTAGTCCTTTGCCTTTACGGCCACGTGACAGGTATTTCCACAGTCTGCGGGGGACTTGGGGTCGGCGGTGAATCGATTCGATGCGGCATCGTAGTTGAACACCGCGTATCCCCAGCCACCGGTTGCGGGAAATCTCCTGCTGTTCTTTTCCATCACGAACGCCTGCTGAAAGGCGTCGGGCACATCCACGTCGAACGTCGCCTCCGTGCTCTTCTCTTGAGACCACTGCAACTTCACGATCATGGAGCCTTCGGGAAAGGGTCGGCCGTTTCCCGGAACGCCGTCCTTATATGCGCGAATCATCTTTTCATTGGCGACGATAACTTTTAGTACGGCTTCGGTACGAGCCGAAGAGGCCACAGACCAGTCCTCGTATCCTCTAAAGTCGGAGAACGCGATTCCGCCCGGCGATATCAGCGAGTACTTGTCATTGTTCCCGGCCTGTGCGTAGAGGACCGCGCCGCTGAGGACGGTGAGCAACGAGGCGACGGCAATGATAGCGAACAGCGCGAAACGTGTTCGGGCAGCCGCCGCGTGTCTCTTTTGGTGTTGTCTCGCCTGGGCCCGGGATTCCTTCGCTGGTTCAGACATGGTGGGCTCCATTTCGCAACAAATGCTTCCAGTGCTTCCAGGCCCGATCAACGCGTGTCTGGACACTACCACGTTCCCATGAACGCCGTATACAGTCGCACTCGCCCAGGATCAAAGTCGGCGCGATCGTCCGCGTTCCGCGCGGAGGCCGGCGGTTTACGCCGATTGCGTTGCACGACGGCGTTAGCCGGAGGTGAGATCGGTGCTCTGTCCGACCTCGATAATGTATCCATCAGGATCGCGGATGTAGCAGCGAATCTCGCCGTACTTGGGGATGGGCGGCGTGATGAACTCAGCTCCGCGGCTTTTCCATAATTCGTAGCACGCCTGAATATCCGCGACCCGCATATTCATAAAGCTGCTGACCTGATTCGGATTGGCAGGCACGCCGAGTGTGATGTTCGGCTTATCCGGAGTGGGGCCGCCCCCGACGTTGACAATCAGCCAGATATTCCCGATCTGAATGTGCCCAGAAGCACCTTTGCTGTCGCCTCTGCTCTGAATTCGGCCGCCGAACACCCTTGCATAGAAATCAGCCGATCGGTCGATGTCGGCGACAGTGAGAAAATATGTGATGGTGAAGCCGTCGCGCGGATGCAGCTCGGGGCCCTTCTGTTCGGCTTGTACGCTGTTCACGCTCGGCCCCTTTCCGATCAACAGTGATCAACCGCCGATTCTGGTTCGTTGTCATTGATACCTGCTGCCGACTAAGCCACGATTACCGGCCCGGAGCGCTACTTCTCTCCCCGTTTCCCCTCGCGAATCTTCCCGATCTCCTCCAGGCGCTGCGCCATTGCTTTCTCGCGGCCTTCCTGGGTCGGCTGGTAGTAGCGCCGGCCGCGCAGAGATTCGGGGAGACACTCCATGTCGGCGACGCGGCCCTCCACATCATGGGCGTACTGGTAGCCTTTGCCGTAGTCGAGTTCCTTCATGAGCTTTGTGGGAGCATTGCGCAAATGCAGCGGCACAGGTTCCTGGCGGGTGTTCTCGATGTCCGCGAGGACTTCGCTGTAGCCGGTGTAAAGCGCATTGGATTTGGGCGCGAGGGCGAGAAAGACGGCGGCTTCGGCCAGCGCCAGATCGCCTTCCGGCGAGCCGAGGAAGTCGACGGTGTCTTTGGCGGCGAGCGTGATGTGCAGAGCTTCGGGCGCGGCCAGGCCGATGTCTTCGACGGCCATGCGCACCAGACGCCGCGCAACATAGAGAGGATCTTCGCCGGCCTGCAGCATGCGGCCCAGCCAGTACATCGAGGCATCGGGATCGGAGTTGCGAACCGATTTGTGCAGCGCGGAGATGAGGTTGTAGTGCTCCTCGCCCTGCTTGTCGTAAAGGAGCACGCGCTGCTGCAGGGCTTCGGTGGCAATTTCCCTGGTGATGGTTGGCTGGGGCGCATCGGCGGCAAGCTTGGCCGCGACCTCGAGCGCATTGAGGCCGTTGCGCGCGTCCCCTGACGCATACGAAGCGAGCAGTTCTAGTGCGCCTGGAGCGGCCGTAAGATGCTGTGCGCCCAGACCGCGCTCGGAATCGGCGAGAGCCCGTTCCAGAAGGGTGACGATCTGCGCGTCGGTGAGCGCTTTGAGCGTGTACACACGGCAGCGCGAGAGCAGCGCGGCGATGATTTCAAACGAGGGGTTCTCGGTGGTGGCGCCGATGAGGCGGATGGCGCCGCGCTCCACCCACGGCAGGAAAGCATCCTGCTGGGCTTTGTTGAAGCGATGAATCTCGTCGACAAAGAGAATGGTGCGCGAACCCCAGGCGGCGGCCTTCTCCGCGTCCACCATCACCTGCTTGATTTCCTTAATGCCGGCGAGGACGGCGGAGAACTCAATAAAGGTAGCCTGGGTGGTTTCCGCAATGATTTTGGCCAGCGTGGTTTTGCCGACTCCGGGAGGGCCCCAGAAAATCATCGAAGAGGCATCGTCGCGCTCGATCTGCACGCGCAGCGGCTTACCGGGGCCGAGGAGGTGTTCCTGACCGAGGAACTCGCCGAGCGAGTGCGGGCGCATGCGCTCCGCGAGGGGAGCGGCAACGGGGGCGGATTTTTCACTGGAGGCGGGGACGAAGAGACTCATCGGTTCCTTCTTTGGCGCGCGGCTTCGTAGAGCAAAACGCTGGCGGCAACCGCGGCGTTGAGCGACTCGACGGGCCCGGGCATGGGGATGGAAATGCGTTGATCGGCGCGGTCGAGCAGTTCCGCGGAGAGGCCGCTCCCCTCATTGCCGATGAGAAAGGCGGCGGGACCGGTGAGGTCGGCGCGGGAGCAGGGAATCGCGTCAACCGAAGCTGGCATTGCGGCGAAAACGGGGATATGACGCTCGGCGAGTGTGGCAAAGGCCAGAGAAGATTTCTCGGCAACTACCGGAACCCGGAAGGCCGATCCGGCGGAGGCCCGCAGGACCTTCGAATTCCAGACGCTGACCGTGCCAGGAAGCGCGATGACGCCGCTGGCGCCGAAGGCTTCCGCGGAACGAATCAGCGTGCCCAGGTTGCCGGGGTCCTGCAGAGCGGCAGTCAGGATGACCAGCGGGTTCGCTCCGCGAAGAGCTTCGGCAAAGGAAAAGGTGGGCGGCTCGACCAGGGCCGCGATCCCCTGCGGCGATTCGGTCTCAACGGCGCTGTCGAAGACAGCAGGCGTCAGTTCCACGATGGGGACAGCCGCCGGCAGGGCGAGGCGATCGAGGATGCGCAAAGTGCCATCGCGACGGGCGGAATCCGGAGAGGCGGGATCGCGCCGGACAAAGACCGTGCGCAGGCGCGTGTTGCTGCGGAGGGCTTCGGCGATCAGATGCTCGCCCTCGATGCCGATTACTTCGGATACCTCCCGGCCGGTGCGAGCGAAGGCCGCGCGCAGTTCCCGGACCCGGGCGTTCTGGCGACTCTGTACAATGCTGATGAGGCGCGAGCGATCCGAAACCGTCGGCATGGAGGGAATTCTAATCCCTTCTCCTGGCACACACGATCAGGGCCGGTTTCGTCCACGGATTCGCTGCACCCACACGTTGCGCGACGGGAGAGGCCTTGTCAGCGGAGATTCTGCGCATCCATCCGGACGAGCCTGAGCCGGACCGGATCCAGTATGTTGCGAACTGCCTTCGCAACGGCAAAGTCGTAGGCATGCCGACCGACACGTTCTACGGATTGGCGGTCGACCCCGTCAATCTCCGAGCGGTGGAGAGCATCTACGAGATCAAGACGCGGCTGAAACAAAAACCGCTGTCGCTGCTGGTGTCCAGCCTGGAGCAGGCCTACCAGCTGGCCCGGGAGAGTGGCACGTGCTTCGATTTGCTGGCGGAGCGGTTCTGGCCGGGACCGTTGACCGTCATTGTGAGGGCCAGCTCGCGCCTGCCCCTGCGCAGTACGGCGAATACGGGAAACGTAGCGTTGCGGGTACCGGATGCGGCCATTCCGCGTGCGGTGGTCGCGGCGCTGGGACTGCCCATTACCGCAACTTCGGCGAACCTGGCGGGATTGCCCGAGTGTACCTATGCAGCATGCGTTCGCGATCAGCTCGGCGACAGCATTCCTGTCATCGTGGATGGAGGACCAACGGGACGGAGCGTGCCAACCACCATCGTGGATCTTTCCGGGCCTGACGGCGAGTGGCAGATTTTGCGGGAAGGTGCGATCCCAACGCACGCTATCGTGCTCGCTTTGCAGCAGCGATGATCCTGCCGAAGGACAACCTGAGATCGGTGCGCGGACCCGAGTGGGGCCCGAAGTGGCTCTCCGACGGGCGGGTGCTGCTGTGGACCGCTGGCGCCGTGCTTGCCCTCGCCCTCGCCTGGGTTTTATGGGTCGATGCCCAGATTCGCTACTACGCCCATCGCGATGAGGCGCGGCCCGCCGATGCTATCGCGGTCTTCGGAGCAGCGGAGTACGACGGACGGCCGTCGCCCATCCTGCGTGCGCGGCTCGATCACGCGCTGGAACTCTACCGGCGTGGACTGGCGCCGTTGATCATTACGCTCGGCGGCGGCGATCCCACCGATCTGCATTCCGAAGGCGGAGTGGGGCACGATTATCTGATGGCTCACGGCGTTCCGGAGCCGGCGATCATCGCGGAGACAGAGAGCGACAACACGGAGCAGTCGGCGGAGCGGCTGGCGGTGATCGCGCACGCCAATGGACTGAAGAACATCATAGTGGTCAGCGACGGTACGCACCTGTTTCGCATCCACGCCATCTGCGAACACGATGGCCTTGTGGTATACACGTCACCGCGGCCAGTGAAAAAGAGCATTCCGCGCGAGCAGCGCGTTCAGCGGCTGTTGCATGAGATCGCCAGCTATACCGCCTGGCGGCTCAAACTGCATTAGCCGCTGGCCTCACGCTGGCGGTTCGCTGGCAGTTTCGCTGGCAGTTCGCTGGCCTTTTGCTGGCCTTTTGCCGAACCGATTTCACGCGCCAAAATGCGCCTCCACGTGCAACTCTCGCGCCACCTCGCCGTCGCGCAGCATCTGCGCGGCCTTGTTCAGGTCCACGCCCTCGGGGGTGCGGTGGTAGTCGCTGGTGACCTCGTCTTCCTGGTCCCCGATGGTCTTGAAAAACAGGGCGTGGCCGGATATGTGAACGTGCATCTCGGTGATCTGCCAGCTCCCGAAACCGACATCGTCCCGGACGATGCGAAACGTTCCCCCTGCGTTGATGCGGCCGAAAATTCCCCATCCGAAGAGCACGTCATGCACGAGATGGCCGCTGAGGTCCCGGAGCCGCATGTGTTCCTCGTCGACGACCATGGTCCCGGACATCGCAGCCAGGACTCGGCCGTTCATGCTGCCGGGCGAGTAATCGGGTTTTGGGCGAAAGGTGAGGGTGATGGTGCCATGGTCGTGGCCGGTGACTTGCCAGATGAAGGCGTTCGGCAGCATGTTCATCATGTCGCGGGCCTGCTCGCCGTCATGCTGCTCGTTGCGCTTCATGCGGGCGCGCAGGGCGGGGTCAGTGAGCATCTGCTCCATGCGACTGAGATCGTCCTGGTGCTCCTGGGGGCTGGGCAGACGGCCGCCGTCCTCGATAAGCTCCGACAGATTGCCCTGCTGGGTTTCGATGACGATTTTGACGATGTCCTTGTCCGGCGATTTGTACGCGTCGCGATACATCCAGGCGGTGTGATCGCTGTAGTCGGCGTCCAGTTCGTTGTGAACGACAGTCCGCACGATCTCCTCGGGCGACTGCGCCTGGGCAGCGCGTGGTGCGGCAGCGCAAAGGAGCGCGGCGAGCAGCGGCGCCACGGAAGAACGGCCGAGCCCGAAAGCTTTCTTCATGAACGATCATCCCCGATGCGGGCCGGAAGGGACCCATGGACGCTCATAGTCAGGTTTCTTTATATCCCTGCGCGGCGGAATATCGCCAGCGCAGCGGTTTTCTCAGGGATGCCGTTACAATATGGCGAGAGACCGACACCGATGCCGCACATGGTTTTTTGCGCACGCTACAAGCAGGAGCTCGAAGGGCTGGACGACCCGCCGTTCGACAGCGACTTTGGCAGCAAGGTCTATAACAACGTTTCGAAAAAGGCGTGGCAGGAATGGGTGGAGCGGCAGAAGATGCTGCTGAACGAATACCGCCTGCAGCCGTGGACGCCCCAGGCGCAGGAATTCCTCGTCGAGCAGATGGAGCAGTTTTTCTTCGGCGAAGGCGCCGCCTTGCCGAAGGAGTACGTGCCCCCGTCCGGGCACTGAGAGATTTACGTCTTTGCGCCGGCCGTTGCCTTCGCGGGCAGGTCTTTCTTCGATTCCAACGGCAGCAGTTTTCCTTTCTTCAGCAGATAGCGTTCGCCGCGCCACGTAACGGAATCGGAAGCGTAGCTCCACGCCCATACACCGAGAGCCAGAAGATCGCGCGGCAACACCAGCCAAAGGTCGCGCAGCACCTGGCGATCGCCGAGAATGCCCACGCCCACCCCCAGCGCCACTGCGACGCGGAACAGCAACGCCAGGCTGAACAGGGCGAAGGAGAACAGGCTGAGTCCCGATGCGATGAGATTCAGGAAGGCCCAGGCGAGCCCCCAGGAAACAACCAGGCCCGCGTAGCCGCCGGGACGCGCGTCGCGCATGGTGCGCGCCCAGCGCAACTGGTGCCGCAGATAGCCCGAAAATGTCCAGGGGTGAACGGAAGTCTCGACCGTTTCATGGCTCAGCTCGACGCGGAAACCGGCCCGATCGATGCGCGCGCCCAGTTCGTAGTCGTCCCCAAGATATTCGGTAAGCGGAACCAGGCCGCCGATGGCATCGAGCGCCGTGCGCGAAACCGCAAGCGTGGAACCAAGGCCGAAATGCAGGCCGCGCTCGAGGAAGCGCGAGGTCAGAACCCCCGGCGCGAAATCGGTGGCGATGCCCAGCGCTTCCATCCTCGACCCCAGAGTGCCGTGCGCGCGGCCGCGATAGAGTGCGGTGACCAGGCCAATCGGCTTTCGGTCCGCTTGCGGGGCGAATGGCGCTAGCACGTGCGTGAGGTAGTTTGGGCCGACGCGGATGTCGGCGTCATTGATGACCATATAGTCGTAATGGGCATGTTGCACCAGCTGCGCGAGGTTGCTGACTTTACCGCTCGGCCCGAGAACCTCGGGGCACAGGATGAGCTGGATGGCGTGATCGGGAAAGTCGGCCTGGAGTTGGCGAACCACGGCCACGGCCGGATCGTCGAGGCTGGAGACGCCGAAGAGAAGCTCAACTTCGCCGGCGTAATTCTGGCGGCAATGGCTGGCGAAGGCCTCGGCTTGGTCCGGATCGACGCCATGAATCGGCTTCAGAACGCTGACCGGCGGAGCGAATCCCACGGGAAAGCGCGGCTGGCGCAGAAAAGAGCGCGCACCCAGCATGGCCACGAAATAGTAGCCAAGTCCAGCGATGGCGAGCAGCGTGGTGATGCCGGCAATGATGGTGGCGAACATCGGTTTAGTCACTCGCCTTATTACTCGCCGAGGATGGGCATATCGAGCGGGGGTTGCGCCAGCCAGCCCACATGGCTGACGCGGCCGAGCGCGCGGCGCAGCGATGAAGCGGCGCACGGTTCGACGGTGACCACGAAAGGAAGATGGCCCTTCTCGTATCCGGTGCGCTGGAAGAGCGCGTCGATGTTGATTTTTTCCGATGCCAGCGCGCCGGCGATTTCGGCGACAATTCCGGGCCGATCCTGCACAACAAAGCGTATGTAGTGGCGCAGCTCGAACTCGCCGCTGAGAAGAGTGGCGCGGCTGGGCAAATCCGCGGCTCTGGAACCGTGCGCCAGCGAGATGAGATCCGAGACCACCGCGACCGCGGTAGGATGACCGCCGGCTCCGTGACCGGAAAAGACGACGTCTCCGCCATACTGGCCGCTCACCAGAACCATGTTCTCTGTGCCGCGCGACCACGCGAACGGCGA
>JASHPM010000442.1 GCA_030038115.1 Acidobacteriaceae bacterium
GTTCGGCCGCCCACTGCTGATTTGCCTTCGTCTTCAGCTGTACCGGATAAATCACCTGCGACCCCTTGATCGAATCCACCCCCAGCAGCGTCGGATCCGCCAAAAATACGCCCTTGTATGCGGGATCGCTTCTCACGCTCATCGCCACGTCCTTCAGCAGCGCCATCACCTCATCGGGATTCGCCGAGAAATCCACCGACACATTGATCGTCGCCAGCGAATAGTCGCGCGTCAGGTTCGCCACCGTCGTGATCTGCGAGTTAGGAATGATGTACAGCGTCCCATCGCCGCCCCGCACCTGCGTCCTGCGCAGCGTCATCACTTCCACCGTGCCACTCACCCCGGCAATCGTCACCGTATCGCCCACGTTGTACTGATCGTCAATCAGGATCAGGAACCCGTTGAGGCAATCCTTCACGATGTTCTGCGCCGCAAGGCCAATGGCCACGCCCGCCACGCCCGCGCTGGTCAGCAGCGGCCCCAGGTTGAACCCCAGTACCGGCAGCACCTGCAAACACGCCAGAAACACAATGATCCCAACGCCCGTCGCGCGAATCACCGTGGTCAGCGTCTTCACCTGCGCATAATGTCCCGCGGTGCTGGCCTGCCGGTCCGCAATCTTCAGGACCCGATCCGTCACCAGCCTCAGAACCCACAGCAGCAGCCACGAGACCAGCGCCACCACTATCAGCTTGGGCAGCTTCTCGTGCAGAAAATCCTGCAGGTCCACGACGTACTTGTCCCTCAGCCCTTCGAAGAACTCCCGCCGCCCCAGAATCAGTAACTCATTCCACATCGTTCTCCCAGCATATCGTCACAGTGCGTTCATCTTTCTCTGCCGGAACCGCCTTATAATGCTTCTCACCGGAGTTCCCGGTACATCTCCCGGCCTAACCTGCTCGAAGGAGGCGCTCCCATGATCAATGTCGCCGTTTCCGCTCGGAACAGCTGCGTGCACGTCATCATCCTGCTCGCTGCTGCCTTCGCCTTCCCCGCCGCTCATGCCCAGGAGCAGCAACCCACCGCGCCCGTCACGCCGCCCCACATCGGTTCGGATGCATCCGGTCTCGACAACGGCAATCCCCGCGACCCGGATCAGGTCCGCATGATGAAGGACATGAGCCGGGAGCGCAACGCTCTCCGCCAAAAGCAAATCGTCGCGGATACCAATCAGCTCCTCGATCTGGCCAAACAGCTCAAGGATGCCGTCGACAAGAGCAGCAAAGATCAGCTCTCGCTCGAGGTCGTCAACACCGCTACCGAGATCGAGAAACTCGCCAAAACCGTCAAGGAAAAAATGCGCGACGGCCAGTAAACCAGCGTTCGGGTTCCTGAACGCTGAACGCTGACAACTGAACGCTCTCTCGGCTGAACGCAGTTCAGCCGAGTCTCCGGATCAACAGCAGCGTCTGATCGTCCTCCTGCTTTCCAAACGCTCGCGCGCGCTCGAGAATCGTCCCTGCCAGGCCCTCCAGCGGCCCTCGCGCGTCTCCGGCGATCGCCTCCTCCACGCCTTCGATCCCGAATTCCCGCCCCTCGCGATTGCTCACTTCCAGGACGCCATCCGTCACCACCGTCACCAGATCGCCCGGCCCGAGGGCCATTGCCTCTCCCGTAAATCCCGTCACCGGCAGCAATCCCACCGGATACTGCTCCTCATGGACCAGCCGCGCCTCGTTTCCCCCCGGGTGCCAGTGCAGCACGGGCGGGCTGGCCGCCATCGCCACCCACGCCCGCCCATCTGCATTCAGCCGGAAGGCCGTCAGCGTCGCGTACATCTGCGGCTCCTTCACATTGGGCAGCACCCGGTTCAGCTTCTCCAGCAACATCGGCAGCGTCGCCTGGGGCGCCTCATCCGTCGCATCCAGCAGCGCTGTGCGCGCTGCCGTCTTCAGCATGCCCATCAGGATCCCCGCCGACAGCCCATGTCCGGCAATGTCCGCCAGATACGCGATCACATCCCCGTTAGGCAGCTCCACCGCGTCCACCAGATCTCCGCCCACCTGCTCGCTGGGGCGCGAAATTCCGTATACCTCGAACAGTTTCGTCCGCAGCGTCACCGGCGGCACCAGCGTCTTCTGGATCCCATGCGCCAGCTCCAGTTCGTTCCGGATGCGCAAGGTCGCACGGCTCTCGGCCTGAAAGAAGCTCACAAAGAGAAAGTACGACGCGATCACCACCCCCAGGGTGCAGCTGCTCGCAAAGAACACGCCGTGGTCCGCGGTCGGCGCAGGGGGCCAAAACGTCACCGCCATCCAGTTTGCCAAAGCACTCATCATGGGCCCCAAAAAGAATTGCAGCGCGGTCAGCGGAATCAGGAACAGCCAGGGCAGTCGCGAGAAGGTCACCACCCACAGCACCGCGTTGAGCCCGCTGAGGACGGCAATCATGATCACGATGGCGTAGGGGATCTTCCCCATCCGGATCAGATCGTTGTAGAAACCGATCACCGAGAACAACAGAAACACCGCCGCCGCAAACCGCCACTGCCGCTTCCACGGAACCCCACGAAGAAACCGCCGCCGGTCCCACCACTGTGATATCGCCATTGGCAGCCACCATACCAGCAGTGGCCCTCCCCGCGCGAAGCCCGGCGAAATTTCCGCTCGCGTGGGCAACAAGCCTCATGCCCCGTCCAATCCCTTTCCCTGTTCCCTGACCCCTGGCCCCCGAGCCTGGCCCCCTGTTGCCTTTCCCGATCCCCCACCCGTACCCCTGCCTCCGTTACCTTCCAACCATCCACTTTCCCACCTTTCCCGCGATACAATCTTTCGTCGGCCCGGCTTGGAGCGCCGCTCCCCAGGTTTCCCCTCCCCGCGTGCTCCAAACTGCCAGGTCCGTCATCTAATGAGATAGAGAGCCGAATGTCCCGTACCGCAGTCTCAGGCGCTGAAACTCGCCCGAACCTTACAGCCAGGCCCGTCGAGCCCGCCGCCTCGCGCAACGGCGCCGCTCCCGCTCTGCCTCCCGAAAAGCTGATTGAGATCTACCGCCTCATGCTCCTCTCACGCGCCACTGACGACCGCGAGATCATCCTCAAAAATCAGCAAAAAGTCTTCTTCCAGATCTCCGGCGCCGGTCACGAAGCCCTCCTCGTCGGCGCCGCCCTCTCGCTGCGTCCCGGCTACGACTGGTTTTTCCCTTACTACCGCGACCGCGCTCTTTCGCTCGCCCTCGGCACCACCGTCGAAGAGCATTTCCTCCAGGCCGTCGGCGCCGCCACCGACGTCGCCAGCGGCGGCCGCCAAATGCCCTCCCACTGGTCCAGTTCGAAGCTCCACATCGTCACCCAGTCGTCCTCCACCGCCACCCAGTGCCTCCACGCCGTCGGCTGCGCGGAAGCTTCCCTCTATCTCACCCGCAATCCCGAGGCCGCCCAGCCGCCCCAGCCCGGTCAGCCCGCCGACTACCGCCAGTTCCACTCCGTCGATTTCCACGGCGACGAAGTCGTCTTCGTCTCCCTCGGTGACGGCGCCACCAGCGAAGGCGAGTTCTGGGAATCCATCAGCACCGCCTCCAATCTCAAACTCCCCGTCCTCTTCGTCGTCGAAGACAACGGCTACGCCATCTCCGTCCCCGTCGAAGTCAACACTCCCGGCGGCAACATCTCGCGCCTGCTCTCGAGCTTCCCCAATTTCCATTTCCAGGAAGTCGACGGCACCGACCCCATCGCCTGCTTCCACGCCTTCGAGGCCGCTGTCGCCCATTGCCGCGCGCGCCTCGGTCCCGCGCTCGTCCACGGCCACGTCATCCGCCCCTACGCCCACTCCCATTCCGACGACCCGCGCCTCTACCGCCCCCAGTCCGAGCGCGACGCCGAATCCCTCCGCGACCCCATCAGCAACTTCCAGATGTATCTCCTGCGCGAGAACATCCTCGATGCCGAAGGTCTCGAGCGCATCGAGAAGCAGGTCGACGAAGAAGTCCGCGCCGCCGCCGAGCGCGCTCTCAGCGCCCCACTCCCTTCAACCGAGCCCGCCGCCATCCTCCGCCATCAGTATTCCGAGGACTACGACCCCACCAGCCCCGCCCTCGCGGCCACCCCTGCAACCACCGGTCCGCCGCGCACCATGGCCGACCTCATCAACGCCTGCCTGCACGATGAAATGCGCCGCGACTCCCGCATCGTTGTCTTCGGCGAAGACGTCGCCGACTGCTCCCGCGAGGAATATCTCGAGCAGAAGCAGGTCAAAGGCAAAGGCGGAGTCTTCAAGCTCACCGCCGGCCTCCAGTCCGAATTCGGCTCCTCGCGCGTCTTCAATTCCCCGCTCGCCGAAGCCGCCATCGTCGGCCGCGCCGTGGGCATGGCCGTCCGCGGCCTTAAGCCCGTCGCCGAAATTCAGTTCTTCGATTACATCTGGCCCGCCATGCACCAGCTCCGCAACGAGCTCCCCCTCATGCGCTGGCGATCCAACGGAGGTTTCTCCGCGCCCGCCGTCATTCGCGTCCCCGTCGGCGGCTACCTCACCGGCGGAGCCATCTATCATTCGCAGTCCGGTGAAAGCCTCTTCACCCACACCCCCGGCATGCGCGTCGTCTTCCCCTCCAACGCCCTCGACGCCAACGGACTCCTGCGCACCGCCATCCGCTGCGACGACCCGGTGATGTTCTTCGAGCACAAGCGCCTTTATCGCGAAGCTTACGGACGCGCGCCCTACCCCGGCCCCGACTACACCATCCCCTTCGGCAAAGCCAAAGTCGTCCGCGAGGGCAGCCACCTCACCCTCATCACCTACGGAGCCATCGTTCCCCGCGCTCTCCAGGCTGCCCAGCGCGCCCAGCGCGAGTTAGGCATCGAAACCGAAGTCCTCGACCTCCGCACCCTCAGCCCTTACGACTGGGAAACCATCGCGACCTCTGTCGAGAAAACCAGCAAAGCCCTCGTCGCCCACGAGGACATGATCAGCTTCGGCTACGGCGCGGAAATCGCCGCCCGCATCGGTGAAGAGCTCTTCGACTCCCTCGACGCCCCCGTCCGCCGCCTCGGCGCGCTCGACAGCTTCGTCGCCTACCAGCCCGCCGTCGAAGACGCCACCCTCCCCCAACCCGAAGGCATCTTCCACGCCATCGCTTCCCTGGCAAAATACTGAGTTATTCGGGATCAACGCTCCTGGCGCCCGACTACTTCTTCAACGCCCCCAGGATCGCCTTCTGATTCGCAAGAATCTCTTTCTGATTCGCAAGAATCGATTCCAGCGCCTTCTGGTTCTTTTTAATCGCTGCCTGATTCCCGAGGATCGACTTCTGATTCGCAAGAATCGCCTTCTGGTTGGCAAGAATGCTCTTCTGGTTCGTCACCACTGCGTCTGCCATGTCTCTCCGGTCCTCAGCCCAAAGATTGACTGCAAGGATTGGATCATTGTCGACGAATTCCCCGCCGCCTCACACCTGCCTGGAGTTGAATTTCTTCTCCTCCATGCGATGGAGGGTGCCCCATTCAGGCCCTCTTCCAGAGAAGCGCTGTCATCGCTGAGCTCGCGTAAGCCGGAAATGGCGCCTTGTGGCTATGTTGCCTTTCCCGGAACGCCGAACACCGAACGCCGAGCGCCGTTGTCAAAACACCCCCGGCGCCAGCCGCCATCGCACCCGCGCGCAATACTCCGCATACCCTGGCAACTCGCTCCGCAGCAGTTTTTCCTCGTCCAGCAACCGCATCACCAGCGACCCAACCATCGCCGCCGACACAGCCAGCACCACCCACGACCCCAGCGCCAGCGGCATGGCCACAGCCATCGCCGCCAGTGCGGCATACATCGGGTGCCGTACCACCGCATACGGCCCCGTCGACACCACCTTCTGCTCCGCCTCCACCCCAATCGTCGCGCCTGCGTAGGTGTTCGCCCGCAGAACTTCGAAGTTCAGTTCATAGGTCCACGCCACCACCGCCAGCGCTGCCATCGAGAGCCACCACGGCACCCCATGCGACCACCCAAAGCGGTGATCCAGCCCCGACAACACCATGCCGCTGGGCCACAGCACCATGCCCCCGTATTGAAACAGCCGCTGTACCCCTCGTTGCTCCCGCCTCCGCGTGCGCCGCTCCAGCAATGCGGGATTTGTTCGCGCCAGATACAGACCCAAAAATGAACTACCGGCCGCGAATACGCCCAGCCAGGCCCACCCTTGCCAGTAGTCGAGCGTCCCCGCCGCCCAAAACAGCATCGCCCCCAGCAGCAGTAGCATCAGGGCAAATCGCAGCACCTCCTTTGCTTTCATCGCTCCCCCTCGGTGAACCCCCAATCCTCCCACCGTTCCTCGGCTGAGTCCATCCGCGCTTCCTGAGGAGTTCGCATACAGTCTGAACGCCGAACCCTGCTCCCTG
>JASHPM010000443.1 GCA_030038115.1 Acidobacteriaceae bacterium
TTCACCCCCCAGGGCGTCCTCCGCTTCCCGCTGACGGCGACCAGGCCGGAGGAGGTCCTGGGCGAGGTGCGGGCGCTGCTGGAAGAACTGGCGCTGCAAACGGCGGCGGTGTGAAGGGCTCGTTAGGGCTAGACCGCAATTTGAACGAGATCGTCGGAGTGAGCATCGCGGCTTACCGACCCCAGTGTGCGAGAAGCATGCTTGGGGAACTCGTCATACGTTCTTCCGTCAAGCAGGCGACCAGCCTTGCTTTTTTGTACCCCCCCCCACTGCTTGAAGAAGAAAGGCACTCTTTGATCGCGGCACTGGCGGCGGATTTTGCGTACCCATTCCGGACGCAGTGGTCTTGCGCCGCGTCCGCTCTCGCCTCCGACAATAACCCAATGGATTCCGGACAAATCCAGGTCGCCCAAGTCCTCCAGCAGCGGTTCGATGGAGAGAAATCGGACCTTGGCTGGAGCATCTCGCAGATTCTGAATCCGAGGAACACCGTATTTCTTATCCTCAACGCTAACTCCCCACCAGATGTGATCCCGCCAAGCAGAACTCGAAAGTCCGGTGGCCAGGAGATCCCTCATTCGTTCTGAGCGCTTGGTCAGCACTTGATATGTATGCCAGCTAGCTGCGGCCATCACGCGCGCAACATCCGCGATGAATTCGTCTGGAACGCCGGTCTGAAACAGATCGCTCATCGAGTTTACGAAGATCATCTTCGGATGCTTCCACTTGAGGGGCTCGGCTAATTTCTCCGGGACCATCCTTAGGTCGAAGCCTTGCTCGTACGGATGGCCCTTCACATCGCGAAAGCGCTCAGCAAACGTAAAGGCGTAGCAGTTTTTGCAGCCGGGGCTGATTTTCGTGCAGCCCCGGACGGGGTTCCATGTGGCATCCGTCCATTCGATTGAAGAATTCGCACTCACTGGTGCCCCTCCTGCGGGAAGTTGACCGTCGTGCGCTCTGCGAATGTAAGCTCGCCCCGGTAAGGCCGCCTGTTGTTGGCCGGAGGATCAGCCTTGATCTTCCCAGCTGCTTCAAGATTGAGAAGGGCTCGTTTGTAGTTTCGGCGGATAAACGGCCGGCCCACGTTGTGTTCCATGTAGACCTCTTCCATCGTCAACGTCCTGCCAGCAAACTGCCTCAGGAGGTCCTGTTCGAGATCAGCTATAGGCTGAGTTAATTCGAACAACAGCGGAAACCGCTCCGAAGCGGGGGAATACTCGAAGGACGGAACTCCCTGGGCGGCTTCCGAGCTTTCCTGCGCCATGATTTCCTTCATGATTTCGTAGCCTCTGAAGTGCTTGCTCACAAAAATGAGATGATGGGTTGTTCTCGAACCGCTCTCGTTCCTGAATGTGAACGGCAGCACGAATTTTCCTCCCATCTCTTTCAGCGCTCCCGAGAGCTCTTCCACAATCAATGTTTCTCGATACTCCGGACTCAGTGATTCCAGCATGCCCCGAATGCGTTCTGCACGCTCCCGTCCAAACAGTGCCTCGATGCGTTCCCTGACGACCGGATTCGACAGGCCCATGCTCACCCGGTTGTAGTTAAAGAAAAAAATGCAATCGCATCCCCAATCCTTCAGAACGGAATTGATCAGCCCCAGAGAAAGGCCTTTATATCCCCAGGGGTCGACGAACAAGAGGGTTGGAACCAGTTGTTTCCCGCTGAACAGCCGCACGATCTCGGGGCCTATTTCACTTGTCGCGACCTCCGGCTTATGCCGGAGACGATTGATTCCGGGCAAATCGTCGATTGCCTTCTGGAGGGCGCTCGTGTTTCCGACGTCTCTGTCGTTGAAAACTGATACGAGCATATCCCTCATGTCTGGGTCCCCGATTGCCCGCTCGAGAACCCGCAGGGGTGTCGAGACTGTGCCATCCTTGTACCTGCCAGGCCCCGCAAACAGATCGACGTAGGCAATACGATTACTCCGCTGTTTCGCAGTTCGGATGATTACCTTTGCCCAGGCCCAAAAGTATTTCTCAACAATCCGAGACTTGATCTGCGACTGCTCGCGGGACTCGTCGAAGAAGCTCTGATCAGCCATTCTAAACCATAAAGCGAACAAAGAGCGAATCTACATGCATCAATGATGGTGCAGACAGGGTACTCGCGGAATGTCGGCCTTCGCCACTTCTAATTACCAGAGGTCTAAGGAGAGTCACCCGGGGCGTCGTCGCCGCGTTCTCATGATTTCGCCAGCTCCCGCAACATCTCGCGCCGCTTCTTCATGACCCGCTCCGCGAGTGTCATCTGCTCCTCGAATTCGGGATCGTTCGCGACAACCCGAAAGCCATCAGCCGTCTCGATCAGGAAAACCGTATCCCCCTTCGCCAGGCCCAAACGTCGCAGCACGGGCTTCGGAATCACGATTCCTGCGGCAGCGCCAATCCCTCGAACCTTGAGCCTCACAATCGCCCCCTCCCGTCCCACCCCTCTAACGAGGCACTGATAAAGCCCTAAAACCATCCCTCAGCGGTTAAAACCGCCTTGGTTTGCCGCTTTGCCGGCATGGCTGAAGCCATGCCCTTTCAAAACCGCGGCTTATTCAGGGCTTTCCTAAACTCTAAACTCTAATTCCTAACCCCTGCCCCTCAAAACCACTGCCCCAGCTCCCCAAAATTCTCCACCTCAAGCAAATGCTGGCCCGGCGGCGGTTCGTCGCGTAGCTCGTGCTCCAGCACCCAGGTGTGCGGATGGTGGATGTAGACGGCGTGCAGTCCTGACGCGAGCGCAGGATTGATATCCGACTTGGGGCTGTTCCCGATCATCCAGGTCGTGTGCGGCGTGAGTTCATACTTCCCGCACACTTCGCGATACGCATCCGGATCCTTTTCGCGAGGAATCTCGACCGCCGTGAAATACTCCCGCAGTCCCGACCGCGCCAGCTTGTCCGCCTGCTCGACCTGATTGCCCTTGGTCATCAGGATCAGCCGATGCCGCGACGCCAGCACCGGCAGCGTTTCCGCCACTCCCTCCAGCAACTCAATCTCCTGGTCCGCGATCGACTGCGCGAAGCTCATGATGCGCTCGTGCTTCGCCGGCGTGATGGGCCCCGTCGACAGCCGCTCGAAACACGACACCAGAGCGCGCCGGAAGCTCGTCAGCCCGTACCCATGCAGGCGCACATTTTCGCGCTCCACTTCGTTCAGCTTTTCGCGCACCTCTTCGCGCGAGTATTCCTTGTGGTCGAGATACGAAATGAACGCCGCGATGGCGCGCTCGAAGTAGATGTTGTTCTCCCACAGCGTGTCGTCGGCGTCGATCAGCAACGTCTGCCCGGGCGCAAAATGTGTCTCTGCGGTCATCTCCGTATCAGCAGCGTATCAGCTCGAAAATCGGCATCTAAACCATGAAGAGCGGTCCTCAAGGCCGCTCCGGCAAGCGCAACAGTTTGCATCAAAGCGGGTTAACATTGAATATATCCGCCGGGTCCCCAGCTTTGCCTCAGGTTCACTCCTATGATGAGACCGCACCCATTCATGCGATCCGCCATAAAGGTCCTGCTGGCCATCGTTTGCGCGATCTTCGCCTGTTCTTCGGCCCGCGCTGACGCGGCGCTCCTGCTCGAGGAGCCGTTCGGCGATTTCGGGGCGATGAATCCCACCGGCCACGCTTCCATTTATCTCAACCGCGTCTGCGCCGACACGCCCACCCACCTCCGCCCCTGCCGGGACGGAGAAATTGGCGTGGTCCTCAGCCGCTATCACCGTGTCGACGGGTATGACTGGCTCGCGATGCCGCTGCTCGCCTATCTGTACGCAGTCGACGACGCTTCGCAGATCCCCGACACGGCCACCCCGCGACTGGAGCTCAAGCTGCGCGACAGTTATCGTCGCGAGCATCTCGAAGACCTCGTCCCCGACGACCCGAAGCATGAGATCCCACGCGGCGAGTGGATCCAGCTTCTGGGCGCTTCCTACGACCGCCGCATCTGGGGCTTCGAAGTGGCAACCACCGCCGCCCAGGACGACGAGCTGATCGCGCGCTTCAACGGCCGCCGCAACGTCGCCCATTTCAACCTGTTCTTCAATAACTGCGCCAATTTTTCCGAGAAGGTCCTCAACTTCTATTACCCGCACTCCATCCATCGCAACTTCATCGCCGACGCCGGCATGATGACCCCCAAGCAGGCCGCCAAATCGCTGGTGAAGTACAGCCGCCATCATCCCGGCACCGACATGTTCACCTTCGTCATCCCCCAGGTTCCCGGCACCATTCCGCGCAGCACGCCGGTCGATGGCGTCGTCGAATCCCTTGTGAAATCGAAAAAATATGTCGTCCCGCTGGCCGTGCTCCATCCTTACGTCACCGGAACGCTGATCGCCGCGTACTTCAGCGATGGGCGCTTCCATCCTGACCCGCACGCCGCCGTCTTCAATCCCGCCGTCGACGCGGAACCGAGCCCGGCCATGCGCTTCCAGTCGACCGCGGCCCTGGCTCCGGCCCTGCCATTTCACGAGCAGCCCGTAACGCCGCCGTCCGCACCGTCGCCCACCGATCTGCCGTGGCGCTAAGCGGAACCTGAACGGTCCCCGCAGCGTTCGTCGCAAATCGGCGCCTGCTCACCACAAATCGGGCTGCCGTCCCTGCAAGTTGGCCCTCCGGTCGCGTATGATCGCTAGTTTGCTTTCCGGAGGAATCGATGCGAAATCGCCTGTTGACCGCCGCCGGTGGCCTGCTGTTTGCCATCGCTGTAACCTGCTCCGCCCAGACCGCGGCTCCGGCCGGCTCTGCTCAGCAGTTCAAGCCCATTCCTGGCTATGACCCGGCTTCAATGGATACCTCCGCCGATCCCTGCGTCGATTTCTATCAGTACGCCTGCGGCAACTTCGCCAAACTGCATCCCATTCCTTCTGATCTGCCCGCCTTCGACCAGTTCGGGAATCTCTACGAGTACAACACCCAGGTCCTGCACGAAATCGTCGAGAAGGCCGCTGCCGCTAATGGAACCCCCGGTTCGAACGAGCAAAAAATTGGCGATTATTACGCAAGCTGCATGGATACG
>JASHPM010000444.1 GCA_030038115.1 Acidobacteriaceae bacterium
GCCGAATTTGCCGGCCACCGCGCGCGAGGCTTCCACGATGCGCTGCTGTTTCTCGCGCGCGACGGCGGGGTCGTTTTCCTTCCACGCCGTGTAGATCTCCTGGCAGGCCTGGGGTGCGGGAGCGGCGAAGGCCAGGACAGCCCCGTTCGCGCCGGCCTCGAGCGCGGGGAGCAGCGTGTCCGCGGAGCCGGTGAGGACCTGGAAGCCGATTTCCTTCTGGCGCGCGGTTTTGACGATGGGCGCGGCAACGCCGGCCGGGGCGAGACTGCCGGTCAGCACGTCGGCGGAGACGAACCCTGGCATCAGCGCGTTGACCTCGGCTTCGGCGAGCATCATGCGGTCCGTGAAGGCGTGGAAGACGGGCGTGACGAGGACCGTGCGCTTTGGAGCGGAGCGGGTGGCCGCGACCAGCGCGGCCAGGCGTTCGAGGCTGCCGGAGGAATCCTTGATGGCGATAATGTTCGGGTGCTGCGCGAGCTCGGCGACGGTTTCAATGGGCAACTCGGTGTGGGTGAATTTCGGGATGCTGTAGAGAACCACCGGCAGCGGCGAACGATCGGCGAGGGCCCGGTAGTAGGTGAGCAGGCCGGGGGCGCCGGCCGTCAATCCGTAGTACGGCGTGTAGTAGTGCGGCGTGCGGACCAGCACCGCGTCGTAGCGGTGCTCGGCGGCATATTCGGCGAGGCGGAGGGTCTCGCGGAGGCTTTCGCGGCCTACTCCGGCGAGCAGGACCTTGTCCGGGGCAGCGGCGGACACGGCATGGCGCAGAACGTCGCGGGATTCATCGTCGCTGAGCATGATGGCTTCGCCGGTGGAGCCGAGGACGACGATTCCCGCGCACGGAGTGCGCGAGTAGTGCTCGACGTTGTGCTCGAGCTTGCGCAGGTAAAGGCGGCCGTCGGGGTAGAACGGAGTGGTGATCGCCGGGAAGATGCCGTCGAGGAGCATGCAACGATTCTAGCGACTCCGCGGAGCGGCTTCCCGGGAAAAAAAGCCGCTGCAACTCTCAGGAAGCCGCGATAGTCTGTTCGAGTATGAACTCGCGGCCGGTTGAGGCATTGGGTCCCCATGAAACCCGCGTGCTGTATCAGGCGATCGGGTTTTTCTTCCACCTGTTTCTGAGCCTGGTGGTGTGGGCGGCCGCGCTGTTCGCCATCACGCTGTTCCATCCGAACTATGTTCCGCCGCTGGTGACGCTGCTGGTGTCGCTGATCATTCCGCTGGTGGCGGGGTTTACCGTGGTGAAGCTGTATCCCAGCGAGAGCGCGACGCTGCTGTGGATGATGGGGCTCATCTGGTGGATGGTGTGGGGGTTGCATGTTCTGGACATGCCAACCGGGCCGATGGCCTGCTACCACTGCAACGCGACCGACAAGCTGTGGCTGACCTTCCTGAGCCTGAACGCGGACAGCGGCCTGCTGGACGGGCAGGGACGGCTGCTGGCGACGTGGCCAGCGGTAGCCATGATCGGCTATTCGCTGGGAGCGAAGCTGGGGCTGCGGAACGCGGACATTCCTTTCGAGAACAACTAGCAGAGAGCGGCGATCGGGAGCGATGGGGGCCACCCCACCCTGGCCCGGCTATTTTGCGGACACTTTGATTTCTGTGGGTTAGCGGAGTTATCGAGTTCGATAACTGGCGATGCGACCTGGAATGAGTCAGTTGCGACTCGGCCGAGTGTGAATCAAACCTGGCCGAGTTATAGTCAGCGATAAGACGGTCAGCGGTGAGACGGTCAGGGATAAGACGGTCAGCGATGGAACGGTCAGCTATGAAGCGGTCAGCGAGGGAGCGGCGGCTGGATGGTTGTGAGGGGGTGGTCGTCGGCATGGGGTAACGGGCTTGTCCTTTGCAGAGCAGAAAAGGCCGCTCGAAGAGCGGCCTTTTTTCTTTTTTTACTCTATAAGTTTATAATAACATACCCAGAGAATTAGAAGGCCAACTTTCTTTGCCTAAGTTGGCGTGTAAGTGGTGTGGTATGTGGGAACATTACTTTGGTGAAGAGGTGGAAACTTGACAAGCGGCGGGAAGCAGGAGGCTGGAAGCCGGAAGCTGGAAGCTGGGACCAGGGTGCAGGGGCAGGGTGCAGGGGGTAGGGTGTAGGGGGTAGGGACCGGGCGGCGTGGCGCTGGTCTGGGCGCTCGCTGAGCGCGTTGGTGGTTGGGCGCTCTTTGAGGATGGTACTTGGGCCATTGGGCCAGAGGGGAGAGCGGAAGCGAGGCCCGGCTGCGGGAAGTAGCGCGTCGCCGGGGCGGCTTCTGGAATCGGTCCCGGCCGGCTGCCGGCTGGCATGGCGAGGAAGGGTCAGTCGGTCTCGAGCCGGAGGTGGGGTCTGGTCCTCACTCATAGGTGTCAACCAACGCCAGTTGACGCCAGATGAGCGTATAATCTGCTCATGCAGGAGTGGCTGACAACCGAGGAAGCGTCCGAGTACCTAAAAATCAGCTTGACCAATCTCTACGCCCTAGCCCAACAAGGGAGAATCCCCGGCAGCCGAGTTGGCAAAACTTGGCGATTCAACCGCGACGATTTGGACGGCTGGGTGAGGGCGAACA
>JASHPM010000445.1 GCA_030038115.1 Acidobacteriaceae bacterium
CGCTCGCGCTCTTCGATGGCGGCGATGGAAGCGCGGCCACTGGAACCGATGGAGCGAAGGTCGTCGAGCTCGGCGTCGACGCCGGTGGCGATGACGCCGCCTTCGGCCAGTGTGAGGGGTGGTTCGGGGACGATGGTGGAAAAGATGGCGGAGCAGAGGTCGTCGAGGGTGTCGAGGCTGGTGTGGGCGGATTTCCAAAAGGACTGCGCGTCCGGCGGGGCGTTTTGCGGTCCCTGCTCTGGAGCAAGAGCGGCAGCGGAGTTGCGGACGCCGGGCAGATGCTGCAGGGATGCGGCCAGGGCGAGGACGTCGCGGGGACCGGCGCTGTCGAGGGAGATGCGGGCGAGAAGGCGGTCGAGATCGAGGATGCCTTGCAGAGACCGGCGCAATTCTTCGCGGCGGATGAGGTCGGCGCGGGCGGTATCGACAGCTTCGTAGCGGGATTCGATGGCGGCGCGATCGATCAGGGGCCGCAGAAGTGTGGCGCGGAGCATGCGTTTGCCCATGGGCGTCATGCAGGCGTCCATGGTGCGGAAGAGGGTGGTTTCCGGGCCGGATTCGGAGAAGAGAGGCTCGACGAGCTCGAGATTGCGGGCGGTCACCTGATCGAGGTGGAGGCACTCGGCTCGGGCGTAGAAGCGAAGGGTGTCGACGTGGCTGGCGTCCGAGTTCTGGGTGGTGCGGACGTAGTGGACGATGGCTCCGGCGGCGATGGCGGCGGCGGCGTGACCGGCAAGGCCGAAGCCTTCGAGGGAGTGGCTGCCGAGCTGACGCTCGAGCAACGGGATGGCGAAGTCGGCGGAGAAGGCCCAGTCGTCGACGGGGGTGCGGGTCTTGATCTGGGCGAGAAGCGGATCGAGGGTGGCGGAATCGGTTTTTGGGCCGAAGGGGCCGCGCGCAGCGGGAAAGATGAGCTCGCTGGGGGCGAGGCGGAGGAGTTCTTCAAGGCATTGTGCGGATGCGCTGGGCGAGGAGAATTCGGTGGCGCGGAAATCGCCGGTGGAGAGGTCGAGGAAGGCGAGTCCGGCGGAGTCGCCGGCGAGGTGGACGGCGGCGAGGTAGTTACTTTGTTCGGCGGCGAGAGAGGGGTCGAGCGCGGTGCCGGGGGTAAGGACGCGGGTGACTTCGCGGCGGACAATTTTCTTCGCCAGCTTCGGGTCTTCCATCTGGTCGCAGACAGCGACGCGGTAGCCCTTGCGCAGCAGGCGCGCGATGTAGTTCTCGGCAGCGTGATAAGGGACGCCGCACATGGGCGTGTTGCGCTCTTTGTCGCGGGCGGTGAGGGTGATCTGCAGCTCACGGGAGGCGGTTTTGGCGTCGTCGAAAAAGAGCTCGTAGAAATCGCCGAGGCGAAAGAAGAGCAGGGCGTCGGGATGCTGGCGTTTGGCGGCCAGGTACTGGCGCATGAGCGGGGTGTGGGATTCGGTCGCCTCTGGCACGGAAGGGTCAGGATACCGCGTTCCAAAGGAGCGCCGTCTAGACTGATGGCCAGTGGCGAAGCGGCGCATCGGTATTCATCTTTCGACAACGGGCGGGGTTTTTCGCGCAGCGGAGCGGGCACAGGCGATTGGCGCGAATTCGTTTCAGACATTCTCGTCGAGCCCGCGCATGTGGCGGGCACAACGGCTGGAGGCGAGCCACTGCGAGCAGATGCGGCGGCTGCGGAAGGAATACGACTGCACACCACTGGTGATCCACACCAGCTATCTGGTGAATTTGTCCAGCCAGACGGAGTTATTTCTGGAGAAATCCATCATGGCGTTTCGCGGCGAAGTGGAGCGAGCGCTGGCACTGGGGGCGGAGTATCTGGTGCTGCATCCTGGATCGTGGAAAGGATTGACGCGCGAGGAGGGATTACGACGCGCGGCGGAATCGATTGCCCGGGCGGTGGATGGGGTGAAGCTGGATGATTGCGACTTTCGCGTGCTGATCGAGAACACGGCGGGAGCGGAGTTTTCATTGGGCGGGAGCTTTGAGCAGGTTGCCGAGCTGATGGAGAGGCTGCGCGGGCTGGTTCCGGTGGGAGCGTGTCTGGACACGTGCCATTGCCACGTTGCGGGCTACGACTTGTTGAGCGAGCCGGGTTACGAAGAGACGGTGGAGCGCGTGCGGGAGACGATGGGACTGGAGGCGGTGCGCGTCTGGCACATGAATGACGCGAAAGCTGTACGCGGGTCGAAGCTGGATCGGCATCAACATATAGGACAGGGGACGATGGGGCTGGAGCCGTTTCGCCGCCTGCTGAACGACGCGCGATTTGGGCATTGCGCGTTTATCGCGGAGACG
The DNA here is from genome assembly GCA_030038115.1 of Acidobacteriaceae bacterium. Taxonomy (GTDB): domain Bacteria; phylum Acidobacteriota; class Terriglobia; order Terriglobales; family Acidobacteriaceae; genus Palsa-343. The sequence continues at coordinate 2,287 of JASHPM010000445.1, forward strand.
CCGGTGGAGGATCGGGAAGACGACCGGAGGAACGTGGAGACGATGCTGGCGCTGGTCCGGGAGGCATAGCCGGTTGGGCGCCCGCGAGTGCGCAGGCCGGCGGGCTGTCGTTGCAATTTACAATCAATGTTGAGTCCGAATGGCGACCAAAGAACAAACAGAAGCCGCCGCGCAGGCGGCCAGCGGAGAAGCCGCAGCTCTTGAGGCCCGCTACGATCCTGCCACGATTGAGGCGAAGTGGCAGGCGCGGTGGGATGCGCAGCCGGACTTGTACGCGACGGAGCCGCTGACCTCGGCGAAGCCGAAGTATTACGTGCTGGGCATGCTGCCCTATCCCTCCGGGCAGCTGCACATCGGCCACGTGCGCAACTACTCGATTGACGACGCGCTGGCGCGCTACATGTGGATGCAGGGCTCGAACGTGCTGCATCCGATGGGGTGGGACGCGTTTGGCCTGCCGGCGGAGAATGCTGCGCTCAAAAACAACACGCCGCCGAAGCAATGGACACTGAACAATATCGCCGCGATGAAGCGGCAGATGCGGCGGCTGGGGCTGGCCTATGACTGGCGCTACGAAATAACAACCTGCCTGCCGGAGTACTACCGCTGGAATCAGTGGTTCTTCTTGAAGATGTACGAACGCGGCCTGGCCTACCGCAAGAAGAGCAAGGTGAACTGGTGCCCACAGTGCGCCACGGTGCTGGCGAACGAACAGGTGGTGAACGGTTGCTGCTGGCGGCATGAAGAGCAGCCGGTGGAGCAGCGGGATCTGGAACAGTGGTTTCTGCGCATCACGAATTACGAACAGGAACTGCTGGACGATCTGGCGAAGCTGGAGGGTTGGCCGGAAAAAGTCCGCACCATGCAGCGCAACTGGATTGGGCGCAGCGAGGGGGCGGAGATCCAGTTCGAGCTGGAGGACGCGAGCGCTGTTCCCGAAGGCGAGGAAAAGGCGCGGAAGACGGGCACGGCTTTGTTGCCGGCGCGCGAGGATGTAAAGGGATCGGGAAAAAAGATAGCGGTTTTCACGACGCGTGTGGACACGATCTACGGCGCGACGAGCCTGCAGCTGGCGCCGGAACATCCACTGGTGAAGGAGATGACCGCGGCCGACGCAGGATTGTCGGATGCGGTAGCGGCGCTGCTGGATCAGCAGAGAAAGGCACGCGAGCAGGGGGACGTGGGCGCCATTGAGAAGCACGGCGTTTATACGGGGCACTACGCAATTAATCCGTTCAACGGCGAGCGGCTGCCGGTATGGGTGGGTAATTACATTCTGCTGGATTACGGGACAGGCGCGATTATGTCGGTCCCGGCGCACGACGACCGCGACTACGATTTCGCGAAGAAGTACGGGCTGGAAATCAAGGTTGTGATCCTGCCGAGGAGCCACGGCAAGGCAGCGGCCGATGGCGAGCTGGAGCCGTTGTTGCCGTTCACGGGGGAAGACAGCCTGCTGATTAATTCGGGGGAATTCAGCTCGCTGGGGTGCGTGGAAGCGCAGCACAAAATGGCGGCGTATGCCGAAGAGCACGGATTTGGCAAGGCCACGGTTACCTATCGGCTGAAGGACTGGGGGGTCAGCCGCCAGCGCTACTGGGGCACGCCGATTCCGATGCTGTACTGCGGGAATTGCGGGATCGTGCCGGTGCCGGAGAGCGAATTGCCGGTGCTGTTGCCGGATAACGTGGAGATTACGCAGCTGGGCGGATCGCCGCTGGCGCGGATGCCGGAGTTCGTGAATACCACGTGCCCGAAATGCGGCGGAAAAGCGCTGCGCGAAACGGACACCATGGACACGTTCGTGGATTCGTCCTGGTATTTCTACCGCTATACGGACGCGCACAACGACAAAGCGCCATTTGCAACCGAAACGGTGGCGTATTGGTTCCCGATCGATCAGTACATCGGCGGCGTGGAACACGCGATCCTGCACCTGATTTATTCACGCTTCTGGACCAAAGTGATGCGCGATCTGGGCCTGGTGCGCAACGATGAGCCGGTGGAGCGGCTGTTCACGCAGGGGATGGTGATCCGCAACGGCGCGAAGATGTCGAAGTCGAAAGGCAATGTAGTCTCGCCCGACGAAATGATCGCCACTTTTGGGGCGGATGCGGCGCGCATGTATTCGCTGTTCGCGGCGCCTCCGGATCGCGATCTGGACTGGCAGGAGGACGGGGTTGCGGGCGTGAGCCGGTTCCTGGGGCGGGTCTACCGCTTCGCGATGAAGTATGCCGATCGCGCGAAAGCGGACGCAGGGGCTCACGGCGCTCCATTGTCTCCGGAGTCGCAGGCGTTGCTGCGGAAGCTGCACCAGACGATTCGGAAAATCACGGAGGATTTCGCGGGGCGGTGGCACTTCAACACCGACATCGCGGCCATCATGGAGCTGGTCAACATGCTGACGGCGGCGGAGCCTGCGATCAACGCCGGCAAGGTTCCGGACGCAGTGGTGGCGGATATTTTGCGGAGTTTGACGCTGTTGCTTGCACCTTTTGCGCCGTATTTGGCGTTTGAGCTGTGGGAACGGATTGGCGAAAAGAGCGTTTTGTTGCGGGCGCCATGGCCGAAGTTCGATGAGGCGCTGGCGCGCGAGGAGCAGATTGAGATTCCCGTGCAGATCAACGGGAAGCTGCGGGCGGTGGTGCGGGTGAGCGCCGACGCGGACGAGGACACGGTGCGCGAAGCGGCGCTCAAGGATGAGAAGATTGCGGCGCTGATCGCGGGCAAGGAGATCGCGAGGATCATCGTGGTGCCGCGCAAACTGATCAACATTGTGGTGAAGTAGGCGACGATGGCGGCTGGAGGCGATGCCGCGCAAATTGTCGAAAAGACCGCGCGGGGCGAGGCGCGCGGGACGCAGTCGTTCGTCCATATCCTGTCGCTGTGCCGGCGAGAGCCGTCGCTGGTGGGCCTGGAGCTGCTGTGGCGGTGGAGCTTCGGGATTCCGTTGCTGGCCGTGTTGTGGTACGTGGGGCAGCATATCTGGGCGGAAACTTCGGCGGCTCTGGAGCGCACGGGCGTTTTCGAGTTTTCGCTGCAGTATCCGATGCAGGGGGCGCTGCAGGTGTCGGATGCGATCGATGTGCTGAAGCCTCCGGTGCTGCATGCCGCGGCGTGGCTGCTGCCGTTGTCGATTGTGGCGTGGTCGGTGGCCGCGGGACTGGGGCGGAATGCCGTGGTGCGGCGGTACAGGCCGGAGACGCCGTGGCGGACGGGAGCGATGATTCTCCTGCAGCTGCTGCGGATGATTGCCCTGCTTGGGACGTACGTCCTGTGGTTCGCGGCGGTGCGGTGGGCAGCGAATTACACACTGGCGACGGGGCCAGTGAGCGGAGATGCGCAGGGGGAGCCGAACCTGGTGCTCTACTGCGCGCTGGTGATCATTTTTTCGCTGGGGATCTTCACGGTGTGGGCGCTGCTGAGCTGGGTGTTCTCCATTGCTCCACTGCTGGTGGTTCTGGAGGGGCACGGGATTTGGGGGAGCCTGGCGCGAAGCGTGCGGCTGGGACCGCTCAAGGGAAAGCTGGTGGAGATCAACCTGGTGATGGGCATTGCGAAGCTGGCGCTGATTGTGCTGGCGATGGTGTTTTCGGCGACGCCGTTGCCGTTTGAGTCGGTAGTGCACGGGGCGTCGCTGTACGCGTGGTGGGCAGTGGTGACGGTGCTGTATCTGGTGGCGTCGGACTTCTTTCAGGTGGCGCG
>JASHPM010000446.1 GCA_030038115.1 Acidobacteriaceae bacterium
CTGGGCGAAGGTGTTCTGGTGTGGAACGGCAAGACGCATGTGCCCATGGCCTCCGAAGGAGGCCATTGCGATTTTGCCGCGCGCAACCCGCTTGACATGGAGCTGCTTTCCTGGCTGATGAAGAAATTCAACGGCCGCGTCAGCTTCGAACGCGTCGTTTCCGGTCCGGGACTGACCAACATCTACACTTTTCTGCGCGATGGAAAGCGCATGGAAGAGCCGGAGTGGCTGCGGCAGCGGATGGAAACCGAGGATCCCAACGCCGTGATCGGAGAAGTCGGCGAGGAGGGGAAGAACGAACTCTGTGCGAAGGCTATCGAGGTTTTCGCTGCGGCGTACGGAGCCGAAGCGGGCAACATGGTGCTGAAAGTGCTGGCCATCGGCGGCATGTATCTGGGCGGAGGCATCGCGCCGAAAATGCTGAAGACCATGCGCGGCGGCGCGTTCATGCGGGCTTTTACCGATAAGGGACGACTGAGCGAGCTGCTGATCCATACACCGGTGCACATTATTTTGGAGAGCCGCGCTGCATTGATGGGCGCGGCTGCCTACGCGGAGGCGCGGGCAGCGGAGATCAGCGGCAAATCGGTGCGGGCGGCATCGCGTTGAAGCGCCTGCTGTTGATCCGGACTTCTCTGGCAGGTTTTGAAAACGTCTAAGTATTGTCGCCGGGACCCATTCTGAACAACGTGATCATGAGGTTTCGCAAGCCATGCAGATGAAACGAATCTTCGTCGCAGCACTCGCTGCCTGTGCACTGTTTGTGCTGCCACGCATTGCCTTCGCCCACGCGCATCTTTTGTCGAGCACGCCGGCGGCGAATGCGACGGTGCACGGCCCCGATGTTGCCTTTGAGCTCCGATTCAACTCGCGTGTCGACGGACGCCATTCCGTTCTCACGCTGGTCACGGCCGACGGCCGCACCGAGCCTCTTGCCGTGGGCAATCAGAGCGCCGAGTCGAATCTCAACGCCCATGCCACGCTCAAGCCGGGCAGCTACACGCTGCGCTGGCAGGCGCTCGCCACCGACGGCCACATCACGCGCGGCGAAATTCCATTCACGGTACGCTAGAAGCGCCTTGATCTGGTTCGTCCGCGACTTCGATCTGCTCTCCCTCCTGTTGCGGGCGCTGTCTTTTGCGCTGGAGGCACTGGCGTTCGGGGGCGTGTTTTTCCTTGTCTTCGCGGCGCGGCCGGGACAGCTGCCCGCCGAGATGCAGGCTCGGGTGCGCCGCATTGCAGCGGGATTTGCCCTGGGGCTGGCTGTGACGCAGATTGCCCAGATCGCCGCCACTTCAGCGGTTCTAATGGGCAGTTCGAGTATGGGCATGCGCGATGTTGTCTCCGCCGCATACTTCGTTTCCGGAACCGTCTTCACGGCCGCAGCTCTGGCGATGTCCCTCTTTCTCCGGCTGACGTCGAGGCTTCTGCCGGCGGCTTTCGCCGGATTGGTCGCACTCGCTGCATCGGTCTCCCTCAGCCATGCCGCGTCGCGCATGGATCATCGCCCGCTGTTGCTGGTTTTCACGGCGGCGCATCACCTGGGAATGGCGGCATGGATCGGTGGGCTCCCGTTTCTGCTGATCGCGCTCAGGCTGACCGGCGATCCAGACGTTGCGCGGAGGATGGCGCGTCGATTCTCGACGATGGCCGTGATCAGCGTCGTCGCTCTGGTGCTCGCGGGCGCGGGGCTCGCGTGGTTCTATGCCGGATCATGGCAGGGGATATACGGAACCTCGTACGGTCTGCTGCTTTCGGCGAAAATTGCGCTGACGGCTTTGATTCTGACGCTCGGCGCCGGGAACTTTTTTGCGCTCCGTCGCGCTGAGAACAATCCGGCGCCGCTGCTGTTCCGCCTTCGACGCTTCAGCGAAGCCGAAATCGGCCTCGGGTTTACCGTGATCCTTGCGGCAGCGTCGCTGACCGCGCAGTCGCCGTCGGTTGATGAGACGCCGCAGGACACACTCACCGGCCACCAGGTTCTCCAGCGTCTGGAATGGCGCTGGCCCAGCTTCCACACGCCCTCGGTGTCGCAACTCGCGCCGCCCACGCCGCTCAATGTGGCTGTGCGCGAAGCAACCTACACCGGGGGCAGCGCTAGCGACGCCAACGATCGCGCCTGGTCCGAATACAACCACCACTGGGCCGGGTTCATCGTCCTCGCCGCCGGGGTTCTGGCGCTGGTCTCGCGCTTACCCCGGCAAACCTGGGCGCGGCACTGGCCGCTGCTCTTTCTGGGACTGTCGATTTTCATTCTGTTACGCGCCGATCCCGAATGCTGGCCATTGGGGCCGCGGCCCTTCTGGGCCAGCTTCACCGCGCCCGATGTGCTGGAACACCGTCTTTACGCCATGCTCATCGCGGTTTTTTCCGTCTTTGAGTGGGGTGTGCAAACCGGACGCCTGCACTGGCCTCGCGCCCGCTTTGTTTTTCCGGTATTGTGTGCGGCCGGAGGCGCGCTGTTACTAACCCACACGCATGCGCTCGGCGAAGGAACCGACGAAGTCTATGCGGAACTGAGCCACACGCCCATCGCGCTGCTGGGAGCGGCCGCCGGCTGGGGACGATGGCTCGAGCTGCGGCTCGACGAACCGGCTGACGCTGCCCAGCAGCCGCGTGCGCGGCGAATCGCCGCATGGATCTGGCCGGCGTGTCTCGTGCTCATTGGCCTGCTGCTGCTCAATTACCGGGAGTCGTGAGTGGGTGTCGCCTGGACGCGAACCTGGTTGAGTACTGATGGCAAGGCGTTCTGTCTTCGATAATGAAGCGTGCCTGCTGCGCGCAAAATCGATGTTGGCAATTCCGGCGTGGTTCGGGAATATCTCATTTACCTGTGCGTCGAAAAAGGGTTGCGTCCGCTTTCCTGCGAAGCCTACGAGCGCGATCTGCTGCAGTTCGCGGAGTACCTCGAGCATGAATCCGCGACGTTGCTGGATGCCACGCAGGCACTGGTCGCCGGATTCCTGGAGCATCTGGCGAAGCACAGCGTCGAATCGCGTTCGGCGGCGCGCAAGTTGTCGTGCTTGCGCGGCTTCTATCGCTGGCTGTTGCTCGACAAACGCATTCGCCGCGACCCCACACTGAATCTCGAATCGCCCGCGACCTGGAAGGTGCTGCCCAAATCGCTAGCGGTTTCGGAAGTCGAATCGATGATGGAGCGCGCGGCAATGGCCGCGGACCATCCGCCGGCCGATGCTGTCGCGCTGCGCGATCGCGCGATCCTGGAGCTGCTTTACGCCGCGGGTCTGCGCGTGTCGGAGCTCACCGGGCTCAACGTTGCCGATCTTTCGCTCGATGCCGGGCGAGCGCTGGTTCGCGGCAAGGGCGATAAGGAGCGCATTGTGCCACTGGGGCGGGCGTCGGTTGAGGCGCTCGAACAATATTTGAAGAGCGGCCGTTCGGCCCTCGAGAAGAAATCGTCGAGCCGTCTGTTTCTCTCCACGCGCGGCTTGCCGCTGAGCCGTGGATGGGTGTGGCATCTGGTGAAGCAAAGCGATCGCGCTGCGAGCCCACACATGCTGCGGCACAGCTGCGCCACGCACATGGTGGAGCGCGGCGCGGACCTGCGAACGGTTCAGACCCTGTTGGGCCACGCCGACATTGCCACCACCCAGATTTACACGCACCTGGCGCTGGCTCGGCTCAGGGCGGTACATCGCCAGCATCATCCGCGTGCGAAGCGAGTGGCGCAATGAGCTCTGCCAGGACCGCGACACGTGCCGTCAGGAAGCCGGCTCTCGTGCGCCGGGTTGACGACTTCCTCTCGATGCTCGTCCACGAACGCAATGCGAGTCCGCACACAGTGCGAGCCTATGCGCGTGAACTGCATGACTTCGCGCGATATTCAGTTGAGAAGTTCGGCAGGCAGCTCGCGGTCGATGGCATCGAGCACCAGCATATCCGCGCTTATCTGGGCGAACTGTACCTTCGCGGTTTGTCGAAAGCATCCGTCGCGCGGGCGCTGGCTGCGATTCGCTCGTGGTTCAAGTGGCTGGCGCGCCAGGGGTTGGTGGAACAGAGTCCAGCCGCGCTGGTTGCTACTCCGAAGCTGCCGAAACATCTGCCGCGCGTGCCGACCATCGAGGAAATGAATCGCGTTGTGGAAAGCGCCGCGGACGACGTCGCTGCATGGCCGGAGCGCGATCGCGTCATCTTTGAGTTGCTTTACGGTTGCGGCATTCGCAATGCCGAACTGGTTGGCATTGACCTCGGCGACATTCACTGGGCGAATGAGGCGATCCTTGTGCGGGGCAAGGGGCGCAAGGAACGCTACGTTCCGCTCGGAGATGCCGCGGCGCAGGCGCTGCGCGCGTATCTGCTGCTGCGCCAGGAAAAACTCAGCGGCGCAGGAAAATCGACGCCAGCACTGCTACTGAATCTGCGGCTGCGCGGCGACGGCCGCCTGACCACCCGCAGCGTTGGCCGCATCGTCAAGCACATCGCCCTGGCGCACGGCCTGCCGGCGGACGTTCATCCGCACACGCTTCGCCATGCTTTCGGGACACACATGCTGGAAGAGGGCGCCGATCTGCGCGCCATCCAGGAGCTGCTGGGACACGAACGTCTCTCCACAACGCAGCGATACACGCAGCTGACCGTCGGCCACGTAGCCGAGGTCTACGATCGCACGCATCCAAGGGCGAAGTAGGCGAGCAAAACGCACAGAAGTGAGGGCGAAGAGAGGGCGAAACGGGGAGTTATCGCCCCGATTCCCGCCAGGTTTTTCATTTTCCTGACGATTTTCCTTACGATATTCTTTTGCTCCTATGGCTTCGACTGTCTGGAAAGGTTACATATCGTTCGGACTGATCTCGGTGCCGATCCGGCTCTTTGTCGCGGCGCGCGAGCACCACATCAGTTTCAACCAGGTTCATCAGGTCTGCGGCACGCGCATCAGGCAGCAGATCTACTGTCCGCACTGCGAACGCGTGGTGGAACGCAGCGAGATCGTCAAGGGCTACCCCATCGACAAAGAAAACTTCGTGCTCGTCTCGAACGAGGAGCTGAAGGCGCTTGAAGCGCAGTCGTCGGAGACGATGGAGATTGTCCAGTTCGTGAAGCTGCCCGAGGTGGACCCGCTCTACTATCAGACCTCCTACTTCAGCGTCGCCGAAGATCCGGGCCGCCGCGCCTATTCGCTCATTCACAAGGGCATGCAACAGCTCAACCTCGCCGCGATCGCGAAGATCACCCTGCACCAGCGGGAGCAGATCGTGCTGATCCGCCCCTTCGAGAAGGGACTGGTGCTGCACACGCTCTACTATCCGGAAGAAATTCGGGCCGTCGCCGAGTACGACAACCAGCCGGAAGTCGCGGTGCAGAAGGCGGAGGTTGAGCTGGCCGAACAGTTCATGAAGCAACTCACCGCGGATTTCCATCCTGAGAATTTCAAGGATGAGTACGAGGGCCGCGTCGAGCAGCTCATCGAGAGCAAACAAGGCCAGGCCGAGACTCCGTCGAAGCAGCCGAAGCGCAAGCTGGCGCCGGTGATCGACCTGATGGAAGCGCTGCGCAAGAGCATGGCGCAGGCGCCGGAGGAGAAGAAGCCTCCGCAGCGAGCCACAGCGCAGAAGAAGAGGAAGGCCGGTTAGAGCAAATCAGGAAATGGTGTATCCAGAATGACCGAACTCTACGCCGCCATTCCATCGAAGAATGGCGGCACGTAGGTCATCTTGATTCGGATACAGTTTTTCCTGATTTGCTCCAGAAGTCCGGGCACATCGGGCCGCGCTTCGGTCCGTCAGTCACCTTGCCGGATCGCCGCCAGAGTCTTCTCAATCGCCGCTGAGACGTCCCCCGCGCTTCGCCCGCGCACGAGGATCGCTTTACTGCGCGCGTGCTGACCGCCTCTGATTTCGATCGCTGACCGCGGCATTCCCAGTAAATCCGCCAGAAAGTCGATCAGAGCCGCATTGGCACGGCCCTCGACCGGCGGTGCGCGCAACGCGATCTTAAGTGCCGCCTCATCGCCGGCGCCGACTACGCCGATGATGGCTGTGCGGCTGGCGCGCGGCGTCACGCGCACTGTGAACCTCACTCCCTCCTGCGCGACCCTTACGGGAAACACCATTGTCATCCCTTTGCCGAGCGCTCGCCGAACAGCGCGGTGCCAATGCGCACCAGGGTCGAGCCTTCCTCGACGGCAATTTCGAAGTCGCCGGACATGCCCATGGAAAGCTCGCGAAAATCGAGCAGCGCATGCTCGCGTGCCAGCGTCTCGCGCAGGATGCGCAAGCGCCGGAAGCAGGCGCGCGCGGTCTCCGGGTTTTCGTCCAGCGGCGCAATGGTCATCAGTCCGCGCATTTCGAGGTGCTGGAGGTGCGGCAGCCGTTCGAGGACCGACTCTAACTCCGCACCCTCCGGTTCCAGTCCGGTTTTGGTCGGCTCCGCGCTGAGCTTGATCTCAAGCAGAACGGGCAGCCTCCGGCCCAGCTTTCCCGCCGCATCGTTCAGCCGCTCCGCCAGTCGCAGCGAATCGACGCTGTCGATCCCGGCGAAAATCTCCGCGGCTCTCGTGGACTTGTTGGATTGCAGGTGGCCGATCAGGTGAACCTCTGCGTCCGAAACCCCCAGCCCGCGCAGCCGGTCCCGCTTGGCCTCAAACTCCTGCACGCGATTCTCCCCGAACAGCGTCAAACCCGCGCGTACTGCCTCGGCCATCGATTCGGCAGGATGCATCTTCGAGACGCCCATCAGCCGCACTTGTTCATGGGAACGGCCCGCGCGCCGGCACGCCGCCGCGATGCGCTCTTCAACGCTCCGTAACCGTTCAGTGAACGAACTCACGCCTCCATGGTAGGCGAAAGTCCCCGCAAGTCTGCCCCTGCGTTCCCACAGTAACCACCAGCTTTTCAAACTTCTTAATTTCCCGGCCATCTCGCGGAATCACCCGGGCATCCTGGCTCACAAGCCATGAAGGTGGGCACGAAGGGCAGGTTCAGGAAATGCGCTCAGTCGTTCTCATCCACGGACTCCTCAAAGGAATGGGACGCGAAGTACCCTGCGAAATGCTGGCCATGAAGGAGTCGGCTTCAGGAACCAGCTCCGCCGTCTATTCCCGCTGCAGCGTGATCGACGCCCCGCAGGATCTGCCGGACGGTGACTATACAGTCGCCTTCAACGGACTTATCGTCTCTGCCCGGAAAGAGGGTGGTCTATGGGTTCCCGATGGCGAATGTGTCGCGGCGCCGCCGGAAGCGCGGACCACCGGTTCTCAGCGGCATTTATTCACGGTGGAGGAAGCGGCCAGGATCCTGCCCATCCTGAAGGACAACGTTGCCTGACCGATGCTCTGGGCCAATCGATGCCGCCAAAGGCCTCTATTGGCGCGCCGTCGTGAGCAACCCGCGCCTGGAAGAAAATCAGGAGATGGCGTCCTGCAGCAGCTGGTTCAGTTGTTCCAGCAGCGCGTCGCGCAAACGGTGCAGTTCAAGCACCTGGGCCTGAATATCCGCGCCTGCCGCTGCCGGTTCCCACGCCGAAGCCACATCGGCGAGTGCATGAATTTGCTGATGCAGCTGATCGACCTTGTGAAACGCGGTCGCCGATCCGATGGGGTCCGGCCGCTCGCTGTCGAGCCAGCGGCCGAAGCGACAACGGTGCGGATCGAGGGCCGGCGGCGAACGGCGTAGGCCGAGGAGAAAAGACTCCAGGGCGGAAACCCATGCGCGATGCGCGACCGCGGCATGCACCACGCTGCGCATGCGTGGCGCGACCGACGCGACGTTCAGCCAGGCGGGATCGGGATTCCAGGTCGCGGACCACGCCGGCAGGTCATTCCCGGGCATAGGATGGGCGATGCCATTGCCCTGGCCGTAAACGCATCCGAGCTGCAGCAGGAGCCGGCCATGGTCCACGGTTTCCACCCCCTCGGCGATGGCCATGCGGTCGAAGGCCGTGGCCAGCCCCAGCACCCCTTCCAGGATGCTCAGATCCTCGGGGTCGTCGAGTACGTCCCGGACGAAGCTGCGGTCGATCTTGAGCATGTTCACGGGGAGCCGCTTGAAATATGTCAACGAGGAGTAACCGGTGCCGAAGTCATCGAGCGCGATCGATACGCCGATCTCGCGGCAGGCCGCCAGCACATGGGAAACCTGCGCCACATCGTGCAGCGCGCTGGTCTCGAGCACCTCCAGCTCCAGAGACGACGGACGGATATTGGGATGCGCGGAGAGCAGGGTTCGCAGGCGTTCCGCGAACCCCGGCTGCTGCAGATGATGAGCCGCGATATTGACGCTGACGGGGATCCTGAGTCCCGCGGCGTGCCAGGTTTCCAGCTGTGCCAGGGCGTGTTCGATCACCCACTCGCCGATGCGGTCGATGAGCGGATGATTCTCAATGACGGGCAGAAACAAGTCGGGCTTCAGATGTCCGCGCGTGGGATGCTCCCAGCGAATCAGAGCCTCCGC
>JASHPM010000447.1 GCA_030038115.1 Acidobacteriaceae bacterium
AGAAGGCGAGGAGATTAACTACAACCGCGCTGACGGCGTGCCGGTACCGGTATCGGGCGAGCGTCGTCCCAGCGGGCCCGGTGGGGGCGGCGGAGGTCAGCGGCGGCGCCGGCGTCGTGGGCGCCGTCCGGGTGGCGGAGGCGGCGGCGGAGGTCGCGGGTAAAGCAGATCGGGAAGAGCAGAAAGCTGCCAGTGGCAGCCGACCAGTGGATCGGCTCCGATGGCAGCTTTTCCTGCGCTTATGCTCAGGCGCGACATGAGGGTTGGTGTGCGATGGCTGGTCCGCGGAGTACGCGAAGGGGATGCCCTGTACGGGCCGTGCCGAGCCGGGGCGAGAGGCACCACGGGAGTTAGTTACTGATGTGGCAACGAACCATCCTCTCGCCGCACGCAGGCATCCTCACATCAGGTAGACTGTCGCCAATGAGCGCATCGATGTACATCGTGGTGGAAGGGGAAGATCCCGGCTTTGACATCTTTGTGAACGGCCACGCGCTGGCGCGCAACGAAGATGCTCTGGAGAAACTGGCTCTGCGCCTGGGAGTAAAGCCGCTGCTGGAGTTCTTCTCCGCGGATGAGAATTCCATGGCACTGCTGCTGGAAGAGGGTGCGGGCGATCCGGACTGGGCGAGGACCCTGCCTCCGCCACAGTGGTTTTCTCCGGAGGATGGCCTGATCACGATCTGCACGCTGCACGATTTTCTGCGGGAAGCTCCCGGCGCACTGGGCGCAGACACGATGCCCGTGGTTGCCGAGCTGGAGGAGTATGAGCGCGTTCTGCGCAAGACCGCGCTGCGCAATCTTCGCTGGCAACTGGCGGTGAGCTGGAAATAAGGCAACGGAAGCAGGTAGCCGGTAGCTAAAAGACAGAGAGGCGGGCTGATGCCCGCCTCTCGTGTTTGCAATCAGGGTGAGGGATTGAGTTAGAAGCGGATACCGAAGCTGACCGGGATGACTTCCTGGGTGCCCGATCCCTGATAGGAGTTGGAGGAGTCGGCTTTGGGAGAGTCGACGAAGACGTAGCGGATCTCCATGTAAAACTTCGCATTCCCGTCTTCGCTCAACCTGTGGTAGACGCCGAGCCCGAGATTGCCCCCGCCCTGGTTCGAGGAGAAGTGATCGACGGTGGCCGGGACGGAGATGATGCCGTAGTAGCTTTCTTCCTCCACCGGCTCGGTAAAGTTACTCACCTTGCGGTAGAAGCCGCCGCCCCCGGTAACGTAGGCGCCGTTCTTGTGGCTCATGGGCAGATAGTAGATGGGTTCGACGGCGAAGTCCCAGGTATTGACGTTGCCGCCGAGTCCGGTCGCGCTCACGGGGCCGCCGGCCTCAGCGTTGCTCACGGCGTTCAGGTATTCGTGGTTCATCGCCTGCCGGTCGAAGGTGTATTCGAGCAGCACACCAAATTTTTTGCTGAAGTTCCAGCCGACTCCCGCGTTCAGATTCCAGCCCCAACCCAGGGAGGGGCTCAAATATCCGGCGTCGACGTCGGCCTGGGAAAAGCTGGTGTCGTTGCCGATGGGGGCGCCGAAGCCGAAGCTGCCCTCGAAGGCGATGTGGCTCCACTTGCCTTCGTAGGAGGGATAGGAGGATTGACGGCCGCCGCCATATTGGGGTGAGGCACTGGCGCCTTCGGCGGGTTCAGACGACGAAGAGCCGCCGAGCAGGGCGTCGGTGCTGAGATAAGCCCGGTAGTCGGTGGAGCTGGAGTAGCTCTGTCCGCCTGTGGAATTGTCCGTGGCCAAAGTTGTCTGGGCTGCCGCATTGAGCGAAAAACCGATGGCAAGAGCAGAAGCAGCAATCAACATGCGCCGCAGCAGCGGGCAGTGACGATCACAGTTCGCAACCATTGAGAACACCTCAGATTTATTGAAAGTACGAAACTGGGAATCCAGGCCGAAGCCTTTCCAAGTACTTGGACACGAAAACCCATCCTAAGTTTCACTTTAGGATGCATTTTCCGTTTCCGGGGCCGTTCGCTGCCGTGAAACCGACGTCAAAGAGGTGACGGACCTGCCTGCGCAGGCCCGGAGTTCCATTCTATCCCGCCTGCTCCGGGGGGAGGGGCCGGATCGCCCTTCCATCCCAGCGAGCGACAGCCAGCTCGCCGGGGACCCCGGGAGGCGAAAATCCTATCCCTGGATATCAAACTGCTCCGGGGGGAGGGCCGGGTCGCTTTTCACCAGAATGGTCTTGCCGATCATCTCCTCCAGCTCGTTCAGCCACTTCGCGTTGTTGGCCTTGAGCACTTTGACCACTTCGGGGTGAACCCGCAGCAGAACATCACCGCGCTCGAAGTGCCGCATCATCTTGCGCATCTCGATCCAGAGTTCATTGGCGACGGTGGTGGGACTCTTGACCATGCCGGTTCCGGTGCAAGTGGGGCAAGGCACGCTGAGGGTGCGCTCGAGGGATTGCTTGACGCGTTTGCGGGTGATGGCGACGAGGCCAAAATCGTTAAACTGGAGAACTTTCGAGGGGGCGCGATCGACCTTGAGCGCCTCTTCGAGGGCCTGAGTGACTTTCTGGCGGTTGCGACGCTCATCCATGTCGATGAAGTCGATCACGATGATGCCGCCAAGATCGCGCAGACGAACCTGGCGGACAATCTCGGGGATGGCGTCGAGGTTGGTCTTCAGGATGGTGTCCTCGAGGCGCGCGGTTTTGCCGACGTATTTGCCGGTGTTAATGTCGATGGCCACGAGAGCTTCAGTCTGATTGATGACGATGGAGCCGCCGGACTTGAGCCACACTTTGGACTTGAGAGCCTTGCTGATTTCGTCCTGAATTCCAAACTGCTCGAACAGCGGCGTTTCCTTGGTGTAGAGCTTGACGCGCCGCACCAGCGAGGGCTGAAAGCGATTGAGGAAGCGAACGATGCGCTCGTATTCCGACTCGCTGTCCACCCAGATGGTGGAGAAGTTGTCGCTCACCTGGTCGCGCAGGATGCGCTCGATGAGGTTAAGGTCGTGGTAGATAAGGGCCGGCGCTTTGGCGGCGTCGGAACGCTGTTTGATTTCGTTCCACAGGTTGATGAGGAAGCGAATGTCGGCGCGGAGATCCTCTTCACTGGCGCTTTCGGCCGCGGTGCGCACGATGAACCCGCCCGGCGCATTGCCCTTTTCGCCGATGAGAATCCGCTTGAGGCGCTGGCGCTCTTCGTCCGAGTCGATTTTGCGTGAAACACCGACATGGTTCACGGTCGGCATGAAGACGAGAAAGCGGCCCGGCAACGCGATGTGGCTGGTGATGCGGGCTCCCTTGCGGGCGATGGGTTCCTTGGCGATCTGAACCAGGATTTCCTGTCCCTGCTTGAGCAGTTCACTGATGATGGGCAGGCTGGAGGTCTGCATACTGGGGCGACGACCCCCATGACGGCGGCCCGGCTGACGACCGCGGCCGCCGCGACGACCGAAGCGGCGATCCTCGCGCCGAGCCGGCGCCGCGGCACTTGCAGCAGGTTGCTCGGGGGATTCGCCGGCTGAGACCTCAGTTTCGTCCTCGCCGGCTTCAGGCTCTTCGAATTCCTCTTCTTCCGTTTCGGCGAAACCGGTCTCGGGTTCGTCGGTGTCCTCTTCTTCTTCGTCTTCCGCTTCAGCTGGAGTTCCGTGGGCGATGCGCTGCTCGATATGCGCATCGCGGACCGCGTCACCCAGAGTGGAGGCCTGATCGAGCGTCTCCTCTTCCATTTCTTCGGTGAGGTGCTCGTCGGGCTGGCCGGGAATCGGCTCGAAATCGTACTCGTCCTCGTCGATGGTCTCTTCTTCGAGGACGCCCATGCCTGGGGCGTATCCGAAAAGCTGACGGACAACTTCGCTTTCCGGAGAAGGGGTCTCGGCTGCCGCCCCCTGAGACGGATGGGAGGGGGCGCTTGCCGCTTCGGGCTCGCGCACGAGGGATGACGGCGGCTCGATCTCCTCTTCTTCAGCGATTCCCTCCTCTTCCTCCACCGAAGCGAACCGAAATTCGCTGCGCGGCGACTCCACGCGATGAGAGGCGGAAGCTTCTTCCGGCTCATATTCATGGACTTCTTCGACGGTTTCGATAAGAGGTTCCGGCGCCACAGCATCTTCCTGCGGAACGACGGGTGGGGCAAGGGGAGGGGCCGCGGTTTGGGCCGTCTCCGGCTCCTCGACAACAGGACTAAAGCCGGCCTCGCTGAGCGGTTGAGCCGTGGCCGATTTGGTTTCGGCACCCTGACCATTTCCAGGCGAGGAATTCGAACTACGACGACGTGAAAGCGATTCTCCAGGCAGCACCGCGCCGCCATCCCAGCCGGTGGGCACCTCGACCATGGTGGAGGGTTTGAAGGTGCTGCGCGCCGGGGCTGGACTGCGGCTGGAAACTGCTGAAGAAGGCGAAGTCGACTCGGTGCGGCCGCCATACTTCGAAAGGGATTCACCGGGCAAAACGATGGGAAGGTGCTGGGCCGGCATTCCGCCGGGCGCGCCTCGCTCCGGGAGGGCTATGGGCTCGGCCGAGGTGGCCTCTTCCACGATTTCGGGAGATTCCAGGGATCGCTGCTCGGAACGCTGATCGGAGCGCGGGCCGCGTCCGCGGAAGCCCCGCCCACGGCGTCCATGCCAGCGGCGGACGCCCGACTCGCCACCCTGGTCACCGCGTTCCTGGCCTCTGTCGCTCCTGTCGTTGCGACGCGGGGGAGCTTCGGCAGCCGAGAGATCGGTTTGGGGTTCACGGGAGGCTGCAGCGGGCTGGCGCTGATCCCGCGATTTCCGACCGTTGCCGCCGGCGTCGGCGCGCTCGAACTCCTCCGCATCTTCATCCTGCTCTTCCAGGAAATCGGTGACGTACAGGAAGGCGTCGCGCTCCAGGCCCACGTCGACAAACGCGGACTGCATCCCCGGGAGAACCCGGGTGACACGGCCCTTATAAATGGAGCCGGCTAATGTGTATTCGTTTTCGCGTTCGTAGTAGATTTCCGCGAGCTGATCGTCTTCAAGAATCGCAAGCCGCGTTTCATGCGGCGTGCTGGATATGCAAATCTCTTTTGCCATTCCGCCTCAAATACGCCAGGACGGATCAGGCCGGGTTACCGGAGAAGATCGGGACTGAAAGACGAACGGCCGGGACGATCTTTCGCGCGCCATCCCGCACGGTCTCGCCTATGGGGAGGGGAGAAGGCCGGGGAGAGCTCACTGAGGATATGCATAGATTCCGGAGAGTCGTCGGCGCGCATAGAGTTTGTGACCGCTCCTGCCGTGGTTGATGGCGGGGTCGTTGCCCGTCTCTGCGCTTTCATTCCTGATCCTGCCCGGCCCGTTTCGATCCACCTGGCCGGTTAATAAACTTCGTTCAAAACTGCGCCCGCCCTGCGGGCCCTACTTGCTAAACCTTTTTGCCGCTCTAGTTTACGAAACGGCTCATGCGGACGTTCATCACCATGCCCAGAGCCAGAAACGTGAACAGTACCGAGGATCCCCCGTAGCTCATGAGAGGAAGAGGGATGCCGGTGACCGGCATCAGCCCGAGGACCATTCCGACGTTGACGGCGATCTGGAAAATCAGGACCGCCGCGACGCCCATGACCAGGAACGAACCTGGCAGGTCCGCGGCTGTCTGAGCGTTTTGAATCAAACGCATCAGTATTAAGAAGTATATCAGGAGCACCAGGATCGCGCCTACGAAGCCATGCTCCTCACTAAACGCGGCAAAGATGAAATCGGTGTAGGGAATGGGCAGAAAATCGCCCTGGGTCTGCGTTCCCTGATTGGCGCCACGGCCAAAAACCCCACCGTCGCCGACGGCGATCTTGGACTGGAGAATCTGATAACCGGTTCCCCGCGGGTCCGCATCCGGGTTCATGAAACTGGTGAGACGGGCCTTCTGGTAGGGCTTGAGAATCTTGCCGCTCCTCCACATCCCCCCGACGGCCAGCAGCATGACCAGCACCAGGATGCTGCCCTTCTTCCAGTCGATTCCGCCGAGAAACAAACCCACCAGCAGGACAGGAGAGTAGGTCAGCGCCGTACCCATGTCGGGCTGCTTGAGAACCAGCAACATGGGAACCGCAACGAAAGCGATGGCCTTGAAGATATCCTTCCAGCTCATGACGCGGCTGGCGAGGTTGGCGAAATAGCGGGCCACAAGCACGATGAGAACCAGCTTGACCCATTCCGAGGGCTGGAAGTGCGCTCCGCCGGGAAGCCGGATCCATCGCTTGCCGCCGTTCACGCGCGTGCCCACCGCCAGCACGGCGACCAGAGCAACGAGGCAGAAACCGTATATCCAGTAAATGGCGCTCAGCAGCTTGTGGTAGTCGATCACCGACATCACAAACATCGCGAGCAGTCCGCCCACGATCCAGAGAATCTGCATTTTCTGGAAGCCGTGAAATTTGGTATGGAGGGTGGCCGAGTAGATTTCGAGAACGCTGATGACGGAGAGGAGCAGGACGAAGGCCAGGAGCGTCCAGTCGAAATCGCGGAGGGAGAGGAAGCGGCGCATAAGGCTACGAAATTCCCGCGAGCGGGTGGTTCATAGTGTGCAAAGGGAATCTATTGGGATTATCGCATTCGTGGAGGGTTTTTGCGGGGACGGGGACGGGCCGGGATCCGGATGCGAACGGGCAACGGAGGACCTGGTGGGCAGTGCAGGGCTCGAACCTGCGACCTCCTGCCGCTCTCCATTACGGATTTCTAACAGGGGTCCCCGGTATTTCCCCGGCAGCGGAGACTGGGCGAGGAGGTGCGCAGTCTCGCCCGTGATGCACTCCGATTGGGGCAAAGCCGAACTACTATGGGCACTGGGTCGGGGGTGAGCCCGAGCTACCGGGTGCGCAAACGTAAAGGGGAACCTTCGATTTCGGTGCTTGATAAGCTATCCCGCCGCCCGGCTCCTCTACTACATAGCCCCTTTTCGACGCGGTGCAAATGTTCGGGTTATTCGTGTTGCAGGGATCGGGTTGAAGACCATACAAGACGATCTGGCTGTTTGCGTTTTTTGCCACCCCGTTGATTGGGTTAAGGGGAAGGCCGACCACGTTGGGCACAAATAACGAGTCCTTCTTGACATTGAGATGCCACATTCCCGCGATCGTCTGATCGCAGGCGTAAATCCGCATGGCACCTCCTGCAGCCTGCTTCCCCGCTGGTAAATTCAGGCAGTAAGTTTTGCTCCCCGCAACACGGGAGAGCAGCGACCCGCCGCCGGCGCTCTTGGGATCCGCCTCGGGCTCCCAGCGCTCGTTGCTGATTCCGTTGCACGTCCACTGCTGGACTGGGGTTCCATCCTTCGCCCCACCCCGTGCGTCGAGGCAAAGGCCGCTGAGGGCGTTCATAAAGCGCTGATTGCTCCCGTCGGGATAGGGGATCCATTCCTGAGCGGCTTTCCCATTGCACGCCTCCTGAACGATCGCCGCGCCGTTGGCGGTCGATTCATTAACTGGCTGGAGGCACATGCTGGTGTAAGAGTTGTAAAACTCAAAGGGCGCTTGCGCTGCTGCGGGTCGAGCCGGTAACGCGACCGCAATCACGGATGCCGCGATCAAAAACGTTCGGTGCATGGTGCACCTCTTTCTTCGGTGAATTTGCCTGGATAGTGACTGGAGTTGGCAATCCGTTTCACTTGCCCTTATCACCTGCGTTGATCGGACGGCTCGTCAATACCTGGCCTGACACCACGCGCTACTGAAAGAAAACTGAAGGAGAGCACAAAAAGGACACAGTATTCCTGCCCGGCACTGCCAGGACTTGCCAAGCAATTTGATTTGAATGGTGGGCAGTGCAGGGCTCGAACCTGCGACCTCCTGCTTGTAAGGCAGGCGCTCTGACCAGCTGAGCTAACCGCCCGGTCGTGGCTGCGCGGCGGTTCGACAAAACCGCATGCAGAGTGGGCTTTCGAGATGATTCTAGCAGTGTCGAGCAGGGCAGCTGGCTGGTACCGGCTATTTCGCTTCCGGTTCGCGCCGGTGGCGGATGAGGGCCTGAACTTCGTGACAGACGAACTCGGCGCCCAGCAGGACAGCCGCGCCGATCGTGAGAAAAATCCAGACAGTGCCGATGCCAACCGTGATGTGGTTCATACTGCGGTCCGACTTTCTCGTTCCTGAAGCAGTCTCAGTGTAAGAGCTGGGTATACGACCACCCATACAACCTCGGTGGCAAGCGGGCGAACACGGGCGTCAGAGGGTATTCCCCATTATTCCGCCATGTCCAAATCAAGAGTGCACAGTGATTTACGCTGCTCGAGGACCGTGGCTCGGGTCCCGCGCCTGGGCCAGCAAAGTGCGGACCTCGGCATCGGTGATTTGATCGAAATTGTGGTAAAACTCTCCGACAGCGTGGAACCTTTCAGGGGCTTCAAGGCAAATAACCCGATCGGCCTCTGCCCGGAGCTCTTCGCAGGTGCCGTGTGCGGCCACCGGCACAGCGATCAGCACGCGACGGGCGAGCGGGCGCAGGGCGCGCGCCGCTGCTTTCATGGTCGATCCTGTGGCGAGGCCGTCATCGACGAGGATGACGGTGCGTCCATGAACCATGGCCGGGGGCCGGCCGTTGCGGTATGCGGCCTCCCGGCGCTCGATTTCGACCCGTTCCCGCGCGGCGACAGCGTCGATGGTTTCCTGGCCGATGTGATACACACCGATGACATCGGGTTGAGTGACAACCACGCCGCCGCTGGCGATGGCGCCCATGGCCAGTTCCTCCTGGCCTGGGACGCCGAGCTTCCGCACCACAAAAACATCGAGGGGAAGACGCAGCGCGCGAGCGACCTCGAAAGCCACGGGAACGCCGCCGCGGGGCAACCCCAGCACGATGGCATCTTCCGCACTCAGCTCTTCGCCGAGCTCCTCGCGGAGCACCTGAGCGAGGGCACAACCGGCCTGCCGACGATCCTGGAAGATGACGATAAATGCCGCCCTTCTGTGCCTGATTGTTCTCCAGAGAGGAACGATCCGCAACGGGTTTTGGGGAACTTTTCGAATTTCGCGGCGTATTCTGAGGGAGCCACTTCGGACTCTCCACCTCTTTATGGACACACTCACGATCGAGAACGCCAGCTCGACTGGACAGCGCGGGGGATTCCGACGCTTCCTTGGGATTTGCCTGACGATGGCCGCGGTCAAACTGGCGATTCAAATTGCCGGCAACATCATGGCGCAGCACGCGGGTTACGGCATCTTTCGCGATGAGATGTACTACATCATGTGTGGGCGGCGACTGGCCTTCGGATATGTGGACCAGCCACCGATGGTGGCGCTGCAGGCGCGGCTGACGGAGATTCTGTTTGGCTATGACCACATGTGGTCGCTGCGGCTGATCTCCGGGATCGCGGGGGCGGTGAAGGTCTTTCTGACCGGCGCGCTGGTATGGGCGATGGGAGGCAGCCGGCGGGCGGCTGCTCTCGCGATGCTGGGGGTGACGGTGGCGGGCGTGTTTCTGGGCATCGACAGCTACCTTTCGATGAACTCGTTTGAGCCGGTGTTCTGGATGCTCTGCGCGCTGGCGCTGATTCGCATTGTGCAGGCAGGAGAAATGCCGGGGTCCGAGCGGGTGGTCCGCAACTGGTGGATCGTGCTGGGCGTGAGCGCCGGGCTGGGCCTCGAAAACAAAGTCAACGAGGTCTTCTTTCTGGTGGCGGTGCTGATTGCATTGTTGCTCACGCCGCAAAGGCGGATTCTGGCGAGCCGGTGGTTCGGCGTTGCAGTGGCCATTATTGTGGCGCTGGCGCTTCCCAATCTTCTGTGGCAGATTCACTACCACTGGCCGACGCTCGAGTGGCTGATCGATGTGAAAAAGAGCGGCAAGGACGTTGTAGTACCGCCGCTACAGTTTCTGCTGGGCCAGGTGATGATGCTGACGCCCTGGACGGTGTTCCTGTGGCTGAGCGGAGTGATTTGGCTGCTGGCGAGCAAGACGGCGCGGCCCTTTCGTTTTCTGGGCGTGCTGTATCTGGTGTTTCTCCCCATCATGATGCTGCTGCATGCCAAGGACTACTACCTGGCGCCGGTGTATCCGATTTATTTTGCGGCTGGCGGTATGTGCTGGCTTCCTGCAAACAGGACGAGCTGGCAGCGCAGCGTACGGGTCAGCGCTTATGGGTTTTT
>JASHPM010000448.1 GCA_030038115.1 Acidobacteriaceae bacterium
CGCGTGGCCGGTTTGGTCCTCCCCTTCTCCACGAAGTTCCTGATTGATCGAGTCCTCGGCACGCACGGAAATCCGCGCTTGCTGATGCCGCTGGTTGGGATCGTTTTCACAACCACCGCCATTCAGGCGGTCACGTCCTTCTCCCTGACCCAGCTGCTGTCGAAAGCCGCGCAGCGCATGATTACGGATCTGCGCCAGCAGGTGCAGCAGCATGTGGGGCGGCTGGCCGTCAGCTTCTACGACGCAAATCGGACGGGCCTTCTGGTGTCGCGGATCATGAACGACGTTGAAGGCGTGCGCAACCTCATCGGGACGGGTCTGGTGGAATTTGTCGGCGGCATGCTGACGGCTGGGCTGGTTTTCGGCTACCTCGTCTACTCCAACACCAGGATGACCCTGATCGTCTTCGCGGTGGTCGGCGGATTTGTCATCGTTCTTCAGAATGCGTTCAAAACCATCCGGCCCATTTTCCGTGAGCGGGCGAAGATCACCGGCGAGGTTACGGGTCGGCTCACCGAGTCGCTGGGCGGCGTGCGCGTCGTCAAGGGTTATCACGCGGAGAAACGCGAGGCGCAGGTATTCACCACCGGCGTGCTGCGGCTGCTGGATAACGTCATGAAGTCGCTCACGGCCACCAGTCTTCTTTCTCTCGCCGCAACGACAGTCCTCGGCGTGGTCGGCGGTCTCGTCATGCTCATCGGCGGCCATCAGGTGATCGCGCATCGCATGACAACGGGCGGCTATTTCCAGTACACGATGTTGCTGGCGTACATGATCGCGCCCATCTTCCAGATCGTGAACATCGGAACGCAGCTCACCGAGGCGGTCGCCGGGCTGGACCGCACCATGGAGATCCTGGCGGAGAAAGACGAGTTCGCCGATCCTGCACGAGTACGAACTCTGGACGACATTGTCGGTGAGGTCCGCTTCGAGGACGTGCAGTTTGCGTATGAGAAAGACAAGCCGGTGCTGCACGGAATATCGTTCGACGCTCAGCCTGGAACAGTGACCGCTCTCGTAGGTTCGTCGGGATCGGGTAAGTCGACCATCATCAGCCTCATCTGCGCGTTTCACAAGCCGGATTCCGGCCAGGTGCTGGTGGATGGGGTCGATCTGTCCACCGTCCGGCTCGACAGCTATCGCTCGCAGCTCGGCGTGGTGCTGCAGGAGTCGTTCCTGTTCGATGGAACGATTAAGGAGAACGTGATGTTCTCACATCCGGACGCGACCGAGGAAGAATTCCTGTCAGCGTGCAGGATCGCGCGTGTGGATGAATTCGCCGAGCGCTTCCCCGACGGGTACGACACAATCGTGGGCGAGCGCGGAGTGAAGTTGTCAGGCGGCCAGAGGCAGCGGCTGTCCATCGCGCGTGCCATTTTGGCGAGTCCGCGGATTTTGATTCTCGATGAGGCGACCTCCTCGCTCGATTCCGAATCTGAAGCCATGATTCAGCACGGTCTCAGTTACTTAATGCAGGGGCGCACCACATTTGTCATCGCGCACCGCCTGTCGACCATACGCCGGGCGGAGCAAATTCTCGTGGTCGAAGCCGGCCTCATCGTCGAACGCGGCACCCACGCCAGCCTTTATGCGCTGGGCGGACGCTACTACGACCTCTACACCCGGCAGCACGGCCTCGAGGAGAATCTGTTCCTGGCCCCGGGGGAAGGCGACGTCGTCGAAGAGGAATCCACGTAATGCGCGCGGTGATTCTGGTTCGGATCCCGTTGGGGGTGGGTCTTGGGTTTGGCACCCCCTCAGTTATCTGGTGATTTCCTCCAGCGTTGAGCCGGCGCGGTTGATGGCGTCCGTCAGGACCGTCATCTGCGACTGCGCGCGGCTGACATCCTTCGCGTCGATCGCCTCATTCACGCCCGGGATCACGACCGCGGCGTAGCCCGTGTATTCTCCCGGTGCGTAAATCGTGTGTTTGTACCAGGGACGGTTGGGCAGGCCCTGCGCAGACAGGAAATCGCCCTCGACCGCTCTCAATTGCCCGTTGAACGCGGCCAGATCTGAACCCGGATGCTCCTGCTTCCCTTTCACCTCCGCGGCAAGCTGGGTGAATTTCTCGGCCGCCGCCTTTGCTGGCGCGAAGTCGATGCCCGTCATGCCGGCTTCTTCGGCCTTCTTCTGCGCGGTGTCCAGATAAGACGATAGCTCCTTGCCGTAGGTCACGTAGTCGTACGGCAAAACATCCGCGTCGGCCATGTGCAGCACCTCCAGACCAAACACCCGCGCCATCTCCTGCTCGTAGACAAACGTCGGGTCGGCGTTCATCACAAACCAGGCGTAGTCGTCGAATGCGGAATGGTAGACGCCGTAGGGCCCGCCCGAGCCAATGTCGGTCGAGGGCACTCCGAGGTGCTGGATGAAGGGCGTGAAGTCGGATCCGCTCCCGAGGTCACCAATGCGGACATCGTGGTCGACCTCAGCGCTCTCGTGGGAGGCGTGTTCTTCCACGCCGAGGCGGTGGCGCGCCGTAGCTTCCGCCTGATTCTTCTTCCACTGCTCGTAGACGGTGCCACCCTTCGGACTGGGAACCTCTTTCGTGATGTCGCGAAGGAACTCCTTCAGCGAGGGCACTGCAGAGGCGTCGAAATTGGGGCCGGAAACGCCGACGTCGGTATTGAAATAGGCGACGGCATGAGTAAGCTGATTCGCGTGATCCTCCACCCACTCGGTGGATCCGATCAGCCCTTCCTCTTCGGCGTCCCAGCTGCAGAAAACGATGCGGCGCTTCGGCTTCCACCCCTGTTGCAGCAGCGCGCCGATGCCGTGCACAGCCTCCAGCATCGCCGCGGTGCCGCTGTTCGGATCCACCGCGCCGTACACCCAGGCATCGCGATGATTGCCCGCAACCACCCATTCATCCGGAAACTCTGTCCCGGCGATCATGCCGATCACGTCCCAGATCGTCGAGTACTGGTAGTCCATTTTCAGAACCATGTGAACCTTCACGCCGGGGCCAACGTGGTAGGTAAAAGGCAGCGCGCCCTGCCACTCGCGCGGCGCATCCGGTCCGCCAAGGTGTTCGAGGATCGGCGAAGCATCGTGATACGAGAGCGGCTCGGAGGGAATCTTCGGAAGGCTCGTGACCTGATCGAGCGGGAGGCGCTGCGATTCCGGCAGATCGGGGCGCGAGGCCACGCCGGGAGTCAGTGCGTCACCCGGATACTTGAACATAAACTGAACCGATCCGCGCTGCACCGCCGTCGCCGGCCGGTACGGGCCGTGAGGATACATATCTCCGCGGTAGTAGCCGTCGTCGGCCGGATCGGAGTAGATCAGAACCCCGGCGGCTCCGTATTGCTGAGCGATGTAGACCTTCACGCCGCGGAAGTTGCCTCCGTAGCGGACGAGGACGATCTTGCCTTTGAGGTCTACGCCCAGATCGGTGAGCTTTTTGAAGTCCTCGGGGCGACCGTAGTTGGCGTAGACCACTTCGCCCGTGACGTCGCCGGAGGGCGAGGAGCCGTTGAAGGCCGGAGTAATCCGTGGATCGTCCTGGAAAGGTTCTTTTCCGTCGACGTGCTCGGGGACGGGGCCGGTCATCAGCAGCTTGCCGTCCGAGTCAAAGGCTTCCACCTTCACTTCCTTTGGCATGTTGAGCCACGCCTTGTAGGGCACAATGCTGGTCTCGAGGCCGGCCTCCCTGAATTTCGATGCGACGTACTGCGCGGTTTTCAGATCCTCAGGGGAAGCGGCGATGTGCGGCTCCACGGTGAGGGTCTTCAGCTCTTCGCCCGCCAGCTTCGCGTCGGGCACAGCGAGGAAGGTGTGATCGGTCTTCGCCTGTTCGGCGGCGAAATCCGTATAGCCAAAAACTTGGCCGGACTGTGATGGCGTCGAAGAGGACGTTTGTGCAACGAGAAGGGCGATGGCGGGAACAAAAAAGGATGCGAAGAGGGTGGGGCCGCGCGAGGGCATCAGTGGGCTGCTCCTGGTGGTGCAAGAGTG
>JASHPM010000058.1 GCA_030038115.1 Acidobacteriaceae bacterium
AAGGGTCTCGGCAACAAAATCTCGAACGAGTTCAACACCATCGGCAACAGCCTCTGATGCGCGAAATCAGGGCTTATTGCCAGTCTGGAACAACCGAAAAGTCGCACCGGCCAGACCCTCGGTAATAACTTTTGACTGTAACCTGAATCACTTGTTTTGCTTGGTTTTAGCGCAACAGTTTTGAACAAAAGTAGCAAAGGGTAACACTTAAATGGCATTGCGATGGAGGACCCCACCAGCGCAATGTGACATCAATCACCACCAACGCAGCACGGTCCGGGGATGTCCTCACGGATGGCCGTGCGGCTACTTACAAGGAGAACGGTAATGAAACTGCTTTTCAAGAACCTGATGAACGATGAGTCCGGCCAGGACCTGATCGAGTACGCTCTGATCGCCGCGCTCATCGCCCTGGGCGCCATCGTCGCGATGGGCTCGCTGAGCAACAAGATTTCCAACGAGTTCAACACCATCGGCAACAGCCTGTAACCTTCACTGACGTTCTGACGGTTTCTGTTTTGCCGGTCTCTGGTTGGGTGGTACGGACCCGGACGCTCTCGTCTTAAGGGCACCCGGGATCCGAACGGAAAGTTGAGGTCGCGGCCCTCGCTGTCCAGGCTTCGGTCGCGACCCTCCCACCTGCCTGGCATCTCCCGAGCCGTCCGCGTTAGCGCAGGCGACCAGCTCTTCAACCTCTTCCCAGTGCCCGGCGATTCGTACCTGGCTTGCCTGGCCTGGCCATTGAACCGAAGGACGACGCAGCATCATGCGGATTTCCTGGCCGCTCCCGCAAGGGTAAGCTCCAGGCCGGGATGCGGCGGCGCGATGTACTGGCAGCTTCCTCGGAGCAGTTCCGCCCCTGGACGTCTTCCTCCCGCATCGCACTGTCCTTCCACCATCCGCTCGGCGAGCCCGGTTTTCTCAGGGTAGTTGTCCGGGCACGCAGTTCTGATGAATCGTCCGCCTCTGACCGTCGCTGCATAGCGGGAGTGGCGAATCGGGGTTTCTCGAATGTCGAATCTTCATACCGAGTGGCTGTATCCGTCCGTCGCACTTGTCTGCGCCCTCATCGGCTCAGTGTTCGACGTGCGCAGCCGCCGCATCCCGAACTTTATAACCCTGCCGGGAATTCTGCTCGGGTTGTTCCTGCATTTCGTGTTCGGTGGATGGAAACAGCTGGGCCTTGCCGCCCTCGCCGGACTGATTTGCGGTGCTCTCTTCCTTATTTTCTGGCTGGCAGGCGGCATGGGTGCCGGCGACGTCAAACTGATGACCGCCGTCGCTGCCATCGCCGGTATGCCGCTGGTCCCCTGGCTTCTTATTCTCACCGCCCTCGCCGGCGGCGTGATGGCCCTTGGCCTCGCGCTCTGGCGCGGCAAGCTGAAAGAAACTATCCGCAACGTTGGCGCCCTCGCCCTGCATCATCGCATCGAGGGTCTTGCCCCTCATCCACAACTCAATATCGCTAATGCGAGGACGCTGCGCCTTCCCTATGCCCTGGCTGTTGCCGTGGGCACCGCGACGACGCTTTTCCTCACGGCGTTCCAAAGGTGATTTGATATGGCCCGCCGCCTTATGCTCGCTCTCGTCGCTGCCCTGTTGATCTCCGGCCTGTTTACGTTCTGGCTGAGCCGCAGAGTCGCTCATGCCTCACACGTGCCCGTTCAGCCGCCCAACCAGTATGTTGCCGCGGCGCGCTCCCTCGATCCCGGAGAAGTAATCCGTCGCGAGGATGTTTCCATGATCGACTGGCCCCGCTCGCATCCGCTCGCCGGCAGCTTCGTCAAAGTCGACGATGTTGTGGGCCGCGCGGTGCTCTACCCTCTCTCCGTCGGGCAGCCCATTCTCGATCGCCAGCTCGCCGCAGCCGGCGCCGGCATCGGGCTTACCGGCAGGATTCCCAGTGGCATGCGCGCCATCGCGCTTAAGTCCGATGAAGTCGTCGGCGTCGCCGGATTCCTGATGCCCGGAACCCACGTGGATGTTCTCGTCACTTATACCGACACTCAACATCCGGATCCTGTGACCGCCACCGTGCTGCAGGACGCCGAAGTCCTCGCCGCCGGTCATCAGGTCCAGCCCGATCCTTCCGGCAAGCCCGTCTCCGTCGATGTCGTCACTCTCCTGCTCTCCCCCGAGGATGCGGAAAAGGCCGTCCTGGCCAGCGAAAAGGGAACCATCCATTTCGTCCTCCGCAATGGCGGCGATCATAACCAGGCCGGCGCCACCCCTGTCGCCCTTGCGCAGCTCGCTGCCCTGCCCAACGCCCATGGACCCGCACCTGCCAATGTGGCGGCCATGGCGCCCAAGCCGGTGGTTAAGAAACCCTGGGTGGTGGAAACCATGCTGGGGGATAAACGCTCTACCGCGAGTTTCTACTGAGGCATTCAATGAGCAGACAGCGCACAATTCGCAGGCTTTCCCCCGTTCTGCTGGCGGCCGCGTTTTCCACCGCCGCATGTTCGGGTGCGTTCGCCCAGAACAAGGCCGTTGCCGCTGCAACGCCTCCCCCTTTCGTCGGAGACATGGGCAGCAACGCCCAGATGGTCGGCGAACCTCTCCACCTGCTCGTGGGACGCTCGATGTTCGTCAACACCGAGAATCGCCTGAAGCGGGTCTACGTGAGCAATCCCGACGTTCTGGATTCGTTTACCTCCAGCCCTCACCAGATTGTCATCACCTCCAAGGCGCCTGGCATCGCGACTCTCGTCCTCTGGGATGAGACCGGACAATCCCGCGCCTATCTGATCAATTCCGATATCGATGTCGGCGACCTGCACCACGCCCTGCATGACGCCTTTCCAACTGAATCGATCCGCGTCGAAGGTCACGGCGACGAAGTTGCACTCGCCGGCACCGTCTCCAGTCAGGAAACCGCCGACGCCGCTGTGAAGCTGGCCGGCCTGTTCTCCAAGGATGTCGCCAATTCCCTGCTCGTGAGCACGCGGCGCACGCCTCAGGTTCGCCTCAAGGTCCGCATCATCGAGATCGATCGCTCCCGCGCCGAACAGCTGGGCTTTAACTTCTTCGGCCCTGGATCCAACACCTTTTCGTCGTCAACCGGCCAGTTTGCCGGCATCACCGTCGCTCCCAACTCCACCCCCGGAGCGCCCACAACCACCACCACCGCCACGAGCAGCGTCACCACTTCTTCTCTGCTGGCGCTCAGCAGTCTGTTGAACCTCTTCTACTACAACAACAGCATGCAGCTCGGCGCCGCCATTCAGGCCCTGAGCACCAAGCAGATCGTGCAGATTCTTGCCGAGCCAACCATCACCGCCCTCAGCGGGGAAAAGGCTTCCTTCCTCTCCGGCGGCGAGTTCCCCTACCCCGTAGTGCAGGGCGGCACCGGTGGATTCACTTCCGTCACCATTCAGTTCCGACCCTATGGCGTCAAGGTCGACTTTACGCCGACTGTGCTGCCCGACGGCACGATCTCACTTAAGGTCGCGCCCGAGGTCAGCGCCCTCGACTACACCAACGAGGTCGTTATCTCCGGCTACACGATCCCCGCTATCTCCACGCGCCGCGCCGAAACCCAGATCGAGCTGAAGAGCGGCCAGAGTTTCTCCATTTCCGGGTTGCTCGATAACCGCACCACCGATCAGCTGTCCAAAATTCCCGGCATCGGCGACATTCCTGTCCTCGGCAAGCTTTTTCAGTCGAAGAGCATTTCGAAGAGCGTTGCAGAGCTTGCGGTCATCGTGACGCCAACCCTGGTGGATCCGCTCGGGGACTACACAGTGCCGACGCAACCGAAGACAGCCATCCCCTTGATCGACGATAAAAAGTTTGACAAGGGCGTCGCGCCCAAAACACCGCCACCCCAGCCGCAGCCGCAACCCGTGCCGCAGCAGGTGCCGGTCAACTAAAGGGAAGGATGCCAACTATGAGCCAGCAGACCTCCAATTCGCAGACTCTAACGGTTGCGCTGCTGACCGTCGGTCTCGACCACGATCTTACGGATAAAGTCGTTCAGGCCGCCTCGCAGCACCACTGGACCGTCAGCCACGACGACTTCAGCGAGTACGTCTCGGCTACTCGTCGTCCCGCCATCTCCGCCGACGCGAAGTCCTCGGATCTGGTCCTCGCCATCATCGACTTCGATCGCGATCCGCAGGGCGCCGCGGAGACCTCCAGCTACCTGCAGCAGCTCTTTTTCGGGAGATTCTTCGCCGCTGCCCTTTCCGGCCGCAGCGATCCCGATCTCCTGCTTGCCGCCATGCGCGCCGGTTGCAGCGAGGTCCTCAAAACCCCTCTCGACCCCCGCCAGCTCGCCGACACCTTCGACCGCCAGGAACGGCAGTGGTCCGCCAACACCGGCCGCGCCCGCAGTTCCGGCCACATCCTCTCCTTCTTTGGCGCCAAGGGTGGCGTGGGCACCACCACCGTGGCCGTCACTCTGGCTTATTATCTGGTGCGCCAGAAAAACAAACGAGTCCTGCTCATCGACAACCATCCCGAGTTTGGCCACGTGTGCCTTTATCTCGGGCTGGATGGAACCCGTTATCACTTCGATGAGCTCATCCGCAACGTCAACCGTCTCGATTCCACGCTGCTGCGCGGGTTCATCGCCAAACACTCCAGCGGCCTCGAGGTTCTTTCTTCCCCGGAGTCGCACGACCTTACGCGCACCGTCGATCCCGACGCTCTGGAACGTACCCTCGAGTTCCTGCGCGGCGAGTACGACTACATCCTCCTTGACTGCGAAACTTCCCTCGAGGAAGTCTCCCTCGCCGTCATGGATCGCTCCGATCAGATCTACATCGTCGCCACTCCCGACATCGGCGCCATTCGCGACCTTTCCCGTTACATCGATGGCCTCAGCCGGAATGAGTCCACTTCGGCGCGGCTCCACGTCATCATCAATCGTTACTCCTCCCATGGCGCCATTGCTGTCGAGCAGATCGAGAAGGCGATTCGCGTCCCTGTCGAAGTCCGGCTCTGCAATGCCTATACGGAGTGCCAGCGCGCCATTAATGTGGGCGAGCCCATCGGACCCGACAAGAAGTCCGAGATCTCCACTCAGTTCTCGCGGTGGACCACCATCCTCGCCGGAGACGATGCCGTGAAAGCCCAGCCGGCCCGCAAAGGTTTCTCTTTGTTCGGCCAGAAAAGGACTGAATAGCGATGAGCGATCTCACGCTCAATCTCACGCAGTCACGTCCTGAAAGCGGCAACAACCTTCGTAACGCTGGTGGTCCCGGACTGCGCACCGCTGTTCCCGCAACTCGGCCCCTGCGCGAGAAGGAACAGCAGGAGCTCAAGTCCGCCGTCCATGCGGAACTGATCAATCGTCTGGATCTGGAGAAACTCGGCGAAGCCCAGGAAACTCGCGCCGGCCAGATGCAGCTTTTTGCCCTCATTCAGCAGATCATCGGCGAACAGGGTGTCCCTCTTAGCTCGGCTGAGCGCGATCGTGTCGCCCAGGAAGTCCTTGACGAGGTGTTCGGCCTCGGCCCCCTCGAACAGCTGCTCAAAGACGACACCATCAATGACATTCTGGTGAACACCTGCTCGTCTGTCTATGTGGAACGCCGCGGGGTCCTGTCAAAAACCAGCGTCACTTTCCGCGACAATCGTCACCTCCTCCAGGTCATCGACAAGATCGTCTCCGCTGTTGGGCGCCGCGTCGACGAGTCCACTCCCATGGTCGACGCCCGCCTCAAGGACGGCTCGCGCGTCAACGCTATCATTCCTCCGCTGGCCATCGACGGCCCCATTCTCTCCATTCGCCGTTTCGGGTCTTCGCCTCTGACTGCCGAAAAACTGATTCAGAACAAAGCCCTGACCGGTCCCATGCTGGAGATGCTCCGCGCCGCCGTGCAGGCCCGCCTCAACATCGTCATCTCCGGCGGTACCGGCGCCGGCAAAACCACTTTGCTCAATGCTCTGTCGGGCTTCATTTCCGACAAAGAGCGCATCGTCACGATCGAAGACTCTGCCGAACTCCAGCTTCGTCAGGATCACGTCGTCCGCCTCGAAACCCGCCCGCCCAACGTCGAAGGCAAGGGCGCCATCCGCCAGCGCGAGCTGGTTATCAACGCCCTCCGTATGCGCCCCGACCGTATCGTCCTCGGCGAGGTTCGCGGCGAGGAAGCCATGGACATGCTGCAGGCCATGAACACCGGCCACGACGGCTCCATTACCACCATTCACGCCAACACCCCCCGCGACGGCCTGGCCCGTCTTGAAACCATGTGCCTGATGGGCGATATCCGCCTCCCCGAGAAGGCCATTCGCCTGCAGATCGCTTCGGCCATTCACCTCATCGTGCAGGTGGCCCGTATGAGCGACGGCACCCGCCGTATTACTCACGTCTCCGAACTCACCGGAGCCTACAGCGACGTCATCAGCATGCAGGACATCTTCGTCTTCGAAAAAGAAGGTATCGCGGAAAGCGGCAAAGTAAAAGGACGCTTCCGCTCCACAGGGATCGTCCCGAAATTCACGGACCGTCTCAAGGCTGCCGGCATTTCCGTCCCGGCTGGTCTGGTCGATCACTCGGTGGAAGTGTGAGGTCCCGCAGTCATGATTCTTATTGCCTCCAGCTTCTTTGCTGTTCTTCTCATCACCTTCGCGGCTGTCACGTTCGCGACGGCGCCCTCCCGCGTCGATAAGGCTCTCCAGACCAGGCTTGACTCCATTGCCGTCGTCAAAGGCGGTGTCTCCACGGCTGCGCTCCAGGCCAGCGAGCTGTTGCGCAAGACCGCCAGCAGCCGCTTCGACTGGATTGGCCAGTCCATCAGTAAGTACATCTCCATGCAGACGCTGCAGAAGTGGATCTCCCAGGCTGCGCTGAACACCACGGCTTCAGCCCTCCTGGTGCAGACAACCACCGCCGCGGGCATCGGCTTCCTGGCCACCTTCTTTTTCTTCCCGGTCTTCGCCGCAGAATTGTCCGCCGCCGCGTTTTGCGGCGCCCTGCCCTGGGCCCGCATCGCCTTCGCTCGTTACCGCCGCCTGCGCGCCTTTGATAAAGCTCTGCCCCACGCCATCGATATGATGGCTCGCTCTCTCCGTGCCGGCCACTCCACCGCTGCCGCCATCGAGATTATGGCTCAGGGTGCGCCCGAACCCGCCGGTTCGGAGTTCGCCGAAGTCTTCCGCCAGCAGAACTTTGGCCTCCCGTTGCGCGATGCCCTCATGCAGCTCCTCGACCGCGTCCCTTCCCAGGATCTGCGCGTGCTCGTCACCGCGATCGTTGTGCAGCGCGAAACCGGCGGCAACCTGGTCGAGGTCCTCGACCGCTCCGTCCACGTCATTCGCGAGCGTCAGCGTATTCAGGGCGAAATTCGTGTGCAGACCGCCCAGGGCCGTCTCACCGGCTGGATCCTCACCCTGCTTCCCGTGGTTGTCATGTTGCTCATCAACGTCATGGATCCCGGGTATTCGAAACCCCTGCTCGACGACCCGTTTGGACACAAGCTCCTCATGCTCTGTGCCGGCCTCATCCTGCTTGGAGCTTTCTTCATCAACCGCATTATCAATTCCATCGATGTCTGAGGAGAGACGACCATGATGATCTTTTTCTACATTGCGCTCTCCTTTACGGTCTTTTTCGTCATTACCCTGCTGTGCGCGCCGTTTCTCCTGCGCCCCTCGCAGCAGGCCCGGCGCATTCTCGATATCGTCACCAGCGACCGGCCCGATAAACGCACCGTCCGCAGCAAAGAAAAAGCCAAGGACAAACTCCTCTCCCTGGCCCGCTCCTTCCGCGCGCGCCTCGGCCTTTCTGAGGACGAAAAGCTCCGCCAGCGCTTCGTTACCGCCGGTCTTAAAGGCGGCAGCCAGCTCGACCTCTATTTCACCGCCCGCTTCGTCGGACCGGTAGCCGGCATCCTCGGTGGCACCTTCATTCACTCCAACACCGCCTTTTGGTGCCTCGCTCTGGCGGCCGTTGGTTATCTGCTGCCGGATATCTGGCTCACCCGCGCTGTCAACAAGCGCAAGAAGAAGATCCAGAAAGGGATTCCCGACGCCATCGACCTGCTGGTCATCTGCGTGGAAGCCGGCCTCGGCCTCGATCAGGCCCTCCTCCGCATCGGCCAGGAAATTGCCGTCAGCTATCCCGAGTTGAACGAGGAATTTAACCAGATCAATCTCGAGCAACGCGCCGGCAAACCCCGCCTCGATGCCTGGCAGAGCATGGCCGACCGCACCCAGCTTGAGGAGTTCACTTCCCTCGTTACCATGCTGCAGCAGACCGACCGCTTCGGAACACCCATCGTCCGCGCCCTCAGCCGTTATTCCGAGGAGCTGCGCATCAGCCGGCGTCAGCGCGCCGAAGAAGCCGCAGCCAAAACCAAAATCAAAATTCTGTTCCCGCTGGTTTTCTTCATCTTTCCCTGCCTGTTCATCGTGTTGTTGGCTCCGGCGATTCTCACTTTGAGCAGCAATTTGAAATGAACCGGGGGAATATCGAGTTTGCCTGAACTCGCGTGCGTCCCTCACCGTTGGGCGCACCGGAAAGGAGTTTCACGATGGAATCGTCCATGATTGTGCGCGTTGTCGCACTCGCATTAGCAGTGGCCGTCGTAGGCGTCATCATTCTGCGCAGAAGGAAGTCGAAGTCTGCCTGATTTATCTCTTCGCGAATCAGTACCCATCAACTACGGCGTGAGCCGGGAAAGGAGTGAGCCATGGGTGGATCCCTTGTCATTCGTGCGGTCGCCGGTGCTCTGGCTGTTCTGGTGTTCGGCGTGATCGTGCTGCGCAGAAAGAGAACGGCCTGATTTCTCAGGCTCCCCTTTTGTCCTGATTGCAGTTCTTCAGGACCTCAACCTGTTACCGGCCGCGCCGATCTTCTCGTCACGAACGATCAGCTCGTTCGCTGCGGGAGAGCCCTCGGCGCATCGAAGGCGAAAAACCGCCTGCACACCGGCGGAGAGGCGGCGCCCTGTGCAATACCTGACTGTCACTATTCCGGAGAAGGCCGTAACCGTCGGATCTCGCATCGGACTTGCCGACACCTTTCTATCGCGGCTGTTCGGCCTTCTCGGAAAATCCCGTCTCGACGATGGCGCCGGCCTCCTGATTCGCCCCTCCTCCGGAGTGCACACCATGTGGATGCGCTTTGCCATTGACGTGGTCGCGCTGGATAAGAACCTCCGCGTCCTCAGAACCTGGCACCGCCTCCGCCCCTGGCGCCTGACCCCCGTCAGTTTCAGGACCCACTGCGTTCTCGAGCTCGCGCCCGGCCAGATCCAGCAGCACAATATCGAGCCGGGCGACCAGCTCGTTCTCTCCACCTGACTCAGGGCCTCTGCTGCCCCTTCAGCGCCCACGGTGAATCGCGCTCGCACTGTGTCGCGGCGGCCTTTCGCATTCACTCGTTGCAACGAATCTCCTCCCTCCGAATCCAATGGTGAGGAGGAGAAACACCCATGAGTGCTGCTGCTGCAACCCCCGTCGCCACCACCACGTGGACCGTCGATCCTGTCCATTCCGTCGCCGAGTTTCGCGTCAGGCACATGATGATCGCCAACGTCCGCGGCCACTTCACCGGCGTCACCGGCAAGCTGACCTACGACCCCACTGACTTGGCCAAATCCCGCGTCGAAGGCTCCGTCGATGTCGCCACCATCGACACGCGCGACCCGCAGCGTGACACCCACCTCAAAAGCCCCGACTTTTTCGATGCGGAGAAGTTCCCCACCCTCTCTTTTCGCTCTTCCCGCGTTATGCGCAGGTCGGAGGGACATGTAGTCGTCACCGGTCCGTTGACCATCCATGGCGCCACGCGCGAAGTCGAATTCACCGTCGAAGGGCCGACCCCACCCGTGAAGGATCCCTGGGGCAACACCCGCATCGGCGTCACCGCCTCGACAAAGATCAACCGCACTGATTTCGGCCTCAACTTCAATGCCCCACTCGAAACCGGCGGAGTCCTGGTCGGCGAAGAAGTCACCATCTCCCTCGAGCTCGAGTTCGTCCAGACCGCGTAATCCGGCCCGCCCAGCGGGCTGCGGCGCGCATCGGGGGATCGTCTGTGCAGGTATGATCGTCAGAGTTCAGGAGAACACCGGCGATTCCCCGCACTGAAACAACTCGCCTGCAGTTACAGATTCGCGGCGTTGTCCAGGGTGTCGGCTTCCGTCCCTATGTCTACAACCTGGCCCGCCGTCATTTGCTCGTCGGCTTCGTTCTCAATTCCCCCCGCGGCGTTTTCATCGAGGTCGAAGGAAGCCCCACAACCATCGAAGCCTTCATCGCCGCCCTTCCTGCCGAAGCCCCGCCTCTCGTCCGTATCGACGAGATTATCCGTTCCGAAATTCCCTCTCTTGGCGATGCCGCCTTCACCATCCACGAAAGCGATGCCGCCGGTTCCGCCTTTGCCCTGGTCCCACCCGACATCTGCGTCTGCGAAGCCTGCCTCGCCGACACCCGCGATCCCGCCAATCGCCGCCACGACTACCCCTTCACCAACTGCACCGACTGCGGTCCGCGTTACAGCATCATCCTCGACGTCCCCTACGACAGGCCCATGACCACCATGGCGGAGTTCGCCATGTGCGACGATTGCCGCCGCGAATACCAGAATCCCGAGAACCGCCGCTTCCACGCGCAGCCCAACGCCTGCCCCGTCTGCGGCCCGCGCCTCATCCTCGTCGACCCCGGCGCAGATTCTGCCCCCACATCGGAAACTACCACCGAAACCTCCGATCTCTCCATATCCTCTGCGTCCTCTGTGCTCTCTGTGGTTGAGAAACGATCCTCGCGCGCCATCCTCTCCCGCGTCGCCGATCTTCTGCGCGAAGGCCGCATAGTCGCCTGGAAAGGCCTCGGCGGTTATCAGCTCGCCTGCGACGCCCGCCGGCCCACCGCTGTCGAAGAGCTGCGCCGCCGCAAGCACCGCAGCGAGAAGCCATTCGCCATCATGGTTGCCGATACGGAGGTAGCCGAATCCCTCTGTTTCGTCTCTCCGGAAGAGCACGCCTTCCTCGTCAGCCGTGAGCGCCCCATCGTTCTCTTGCGCCGCCGCCCCGGCGTCGATCTCGCAGAATCTGTCTCCCCTGGCAACCCCGCCACCGGCGTCATGCTTCCGTGCACGCCGATGCACGATCTCCTTTTCCGTATTCTGCGCGAGCGCTGGGGCTCCGGAGCCGCGCTCATTATGACCAGCGGCAACGTCAGCGAAGAACCCATCGTCATCGACAACGCCGAAGCCGAACAGCGCCTCGCCGGCATTGCGGACGCATTCGCTCACCACAACCGTCGCATCCACACTCGCGTCGACGACTCCGTCGTTCGCGTCGTCTCCGGCCAGCTCATGCCCCTGCGCCGCGCCCGCGGATATGCCCCGCAGCCCGTAAGGCTGGGCCGCGGCGAAGCGGAAGTCCTGGCCTGCGGCGCGCAGCAAAAGAACACCCTCTGCCTTACCCGCGCCGGCTACGCCATTCCCAGCCAGCATCTCGGCGACCTCGAGAATTTCGAGACCCTCCGCTTCTTCGAAGAGACTCTCGAACGAATGTCTCACCTCTTCCATGTCAAGCCCGCCGCTGTCGCCTACGATCTCCATCCCGGCTACCTCAGCTCGCAATTCGCCCTCAGGATGGACGGCCTTCGCCGCATCGGCGTCCAGCACCATCACGCCCACATCGCCAGCTGCATGGCCGAGCATCGGCTCGACGGCCGGGTCATCGGCGTCGCCTGGGATGGCACCGGCTTCGGTACCGACGGAACCATCTGGGGCGGAGAATTCCTCGCTGCGGATTATCTCGGCTTCGATCGCTACGCTCGTCTCCGCCCTGTGCTCCTCGCCGGCGGCGACTCCGGTGTGCGCGAACCCTGGCGCGTCGCCCGCAGCTATCTGCTCGATACCTTCGGGACCATCCCCGACACGCCGCGCTGGTCCGCGATGGCCACGCCCGAACGCCTGCGCGTCATCGATACCATGCTTACCCGGCGTGTGAACACCATCCCCACCTCCTCCGCCGGACGTCTTTTCGATGCCGTCGCCTCGCTCATCGGCCTGCGCCACAGCGTCTCCTTCGAAGGTCAGGCTGCCATGATGCTCGAAGCCGTCGCCGATGCCCACCCCGACCCCGCGCCCGATCCTTACGACTTTACCCTCACCAGCGCCTCTCCCGTCGATGTCGATTTTCGTCCCATGATCCGCCAGATGGTCGCCGACATTGAAGCGAACCAATCGCAGCCCGGCATTGCCGCCCGCTTTCACCGCACCATGATCGCTGTCATCGTTGAAGTCTGCCGCCGCATGCGCTCGGATCTCCAGCTCCACCGCGTTTGCCTCAGTGGCGGATGTTTTCAGAACGCGCGCCTCCTTGCCGGCTGTCTCCAATCCCTGCGCCAGGATGGCTTCGAAGTCTTCTCGCACCGCGAAGTCCCCGCCAACGATGGAGGAATCTCGCTCGGCCAGGCCGCCATCGCCTGCGAACAACTCCGTCATTCCGGTTAAGCGCATTCGGCGCCCATCGAGCCTCGCCGAAATCCCGCAGCCCGCCTCTGCATTCTCTCTATAATCGCCGCAGCATGGAATCCGGCTGCAACGAGCCGCCCGCAACCACCCGGACCCTTCGATCAGTTTCCCTGGCCCTCTTCCTGCTCCCGCTCGTCCTCTCCGGCTGCAGTCGTGACCACCTCGCCTTGCCACACAACTCCATCGCCCTGCCCGCGGACGGCCGCGTTCACACCGTCTGGAATCTCTCCCGGCGCAGCGGCCGCTCCCTCTCACTCGCTTCCATCGAATCCGCCTCTTCCGAACTCCGCTTCGAACCGAATCCCAGCGGCGGCCTCACAATCCTCGTCCGCTCACCCGTGAACCCCGGCGTCGCCCAACCCCACTTCTCCTGGCGCGGCCATCGCTATGCGCTGTCGATCCACTATCTCCCCTCTGCTTCCGACTCCTTCCGCGACGGTCTGCCCGATGCCCTGCACCTCCACTCCCCCCAGGACCGCCAGGCTTTCCGCAGTTGGTTCGTCGCCATCGCCGAGCAGGAAGCCGCCCTGCCCGACGACAAGCTCCCTCCCGAAATCGACGACTGCGCAGCGCTGCTTCGCTACGCGTACCGCGAATCCCTCGTCCAGCACGACGAACGCTGGTTCGCCGCCCAGCCGGAACCGTCCAGATTTGCCTCCCTCGTCTCCATCGCCCAGTACCACTATCCCGACACACCGCTCGGCCTTAACCTCTTCCGCGTCGCGCCCGGCCCCTGGACACCCGCCGACCTCTCCAGGGGGTCCGTCGCCCAGTTCGCCGACGCCCACGCCCTGCTCGCCTTCAATACTTTCCAGGTTAGCCGCGACATTCGCGCCGCGCGTCCCGGCGACTTGTTGTTTTTTCGCCAGCTGGAGCAAAACTCGCAGTATCATTCCATGGTTATCGCGGGACCGAATGCGGACTGGGTGATTTACCACACCGGCCCCGTCGGCCAACAGAAGGGCGAAATCAGACGCGTCGCGATCGAGGACCTCCTCCATCATCCCGACGCGCGCTGGCGTCCCATCCCGGGCAACACGAACTTCTTAGGGGTTTACCGGTGGAACCTCCTGCACGACGGAGACTGAGTTTCGCCCTTTCCTTCGCCCCGCTGTTTCTGTTTCTGGTCGCCGCCCCGCCCGCCCACGCCGCTCGCGCCGTCTCTTTCAATCTCAGCACCAACCGCACCTTCTCTCCGGACGAGAAGCCGACCATCCACCTCTACGCGCACGACGTTGACGAGCTGGAGTTCCGCATCTACCGCGTCAACGATCCCGAAAAATTCCTCACCGGTCTCCCCGACCTGCACAGCTTTGGCAACATTTATCCCGGCGGCCCCAAAGAGCAAATCGACGAGCGCACCTGGCTCGAGCGCTTTCACGACTGGAAGCGCCACATCTGGTATCTCGTTCGTCATTTCTTTCGCGCCCAGTTTTCCCTGGAGAGTCGCGACTATTTCCGCGCCAAACAAGCCAGCCTCGCAAAACGCAGCCGCATCGTCGGCGTCGCGCAGTTCGCGCAGATCCCCCTCCTCAATGACCGCCAGCTCGTCGCCCGCTGGCGTCAGGAAATGCCGCCCACCTACATCTCCGACTCGCAGGACCTGCCCATCGACAAGCTGCCCGCGGGTCTCTACCTCGTTGAAGCCACCGACGGCCACTACAAGGCCTACACCCTGCTCATGATCAGCCGCATGGTGCTCATCACGCGCACCAGCACCGGCGCCATTCTCGCCTTCGTCGTCGACCGCCAAACCGGAGACCCCATCCCCAATGCTCAGGTGGCGTATGGCGTCGGCCGCAAAGAGCAGGGCCGCGCCTCAACTGATGCCGACGGCGTTGCGGAACTCCACGGCGCCGCAACCAAACAGAACGAAGAAGACAGCCTCTGGGTCGCGGCCACCGCTCACGGCGAGTTCGCCGCCGTCACTCCCATGGCCTGGTCCTTCAACAACTCTGAAACCAGCAAGTGGGCTTCCTACGTCTACACCGACCGCCCCGTCTACCGGCCCGGCCATACCGTCCACTGGAAAGCGCTCCTGCGCGCACGCGTCGCCAACCATCTCGAGCTGCCCAGGCTCGCCAACATCCACGTCCGCATTTCTGACGAGCAGGACCACCCCATCTTCGATCAGCAGGTGCCCGTCACTGCCGATGGCGCGGTCTCCGGCGACATCGCCGTTCCCGATCACGCCTCCCTCGGTTATTACACCATCCGTCTCGGCGACTCCGACGCCGACATTTCCGGCAGTTTCCACGTCGAGGAATATCGCAAGCCCGAATACCAGGTCCGCATCACCGCGCAGAATCAGCGCGTCCTGCAGGGCCAAACCAACCAGGTCGTCATCGACTCGCGCTATTTCTTCGGCGAGCCTGTCGCGTTCGGCAAGGTCAGGTACCGCATCTACCACTCTCCGCACTATTGGTGGGACGAAGACCAGGACCAGAGCGGCGAACCTGGAGCAGACGACCAGGATCAGTCCTCCGAAGACACCGGCCTCTACGGCGCCGACGAGCAGGCCGAGCAGACTGGAAAGCTCGACGCCAACGGCAAGCTCACCGTCAGCGTGGCAACGAAGGTCGACTCCTCCGAACGCCACACCGATCAGGACTACATCGTCGAAGCCGGCGTCACCGACGAGGCCAATCGCGAGATCACCGGCCGCGGTCATTTCCTCGCCACTTACGGCAGCTATCGCATCCATGTCGAGCCGGACAGTTACTCCGTGCGCTCCGGCTCGAGCGTCCACTTCACCGTCACCGCGGTCGACTACGACGGCAAACCCGTCCAGACCCGCATTCACCTGAACCTCACCTGGCGGCGCTGGTCGAACGGCAGCACCGTTACCACGCAGGGCGGCTCAGCCGATGTCACTACTGACGTGCGCGGCACAGCCCATGCCGCCATCCCCGTCGACCAATCCGGCAGCGCCGAGGTCGTCGCTTCCTCCGGCACTCCGGAAAACCGCACCGTTATCGACGAAACCTGGCTGTGGGTCTTCGGAGGCAACCAGGCCGACTGGCTGTTAGGCGGCCCACAATCCGTGCAGATCGTCGCCGACCAGAAGACCTATGCCCCCGGCGACACCGCGCATCTCAGCATCATTTCGCAGGTCGACCACTTCCACGCCCTCGTCGTCGCCACCGGCTACTCCGTCGAATTCCGTAAAGTCATCTCCTCCGATGGAATGACCGTCAACTTCGACCTGCCCATCCTCACCGACTCGCAGCCCAACCTCGAAGTCTCTGTCATCTTCCTCAAAGACGGCCAGCTCTATCAGGCTAGCCAGCAGATCAAGGTGCCGCCCGTCGAACAACAGCTCCAGGTTGAAATCAAGCGCAACAAGGACGTCTTCCAACCGGAGCAGCCCGCCGACTACGACGTTTACACCCGCGACTACCGCGGCAACCCCGTCAGCGCCGACCTTAGCTTTGGTGTCGTCGATGAAGCTATCTACTCCATCTATCCCGACACCAGCGGCGACATTGTAAAAACGCTGTACCCGAACCGCTTCAGTTTCACTTCCGTCGATTCGTCTTTGCAGTATTACTTCAGCGGCGCTGCGGGTGATAAGTCACCCGAGCTGGCGGAGCGCCGCAGCCGTTATCGTCCGCAGCTCGCGCAGGTCAAACCCGGCAACGATCTCGTTCAGCCTAAAGTGCGCAAGGCCTTCCCCGACACCGCATACTGGGCGCCCTCCATTCGCACGGACGCGCAGGGCCACGCGCACATCCGGTTCACCTTCCCGGACTCACTCACCACCTGGCGCGCCACCGTTCGCGCCATTACCACGGACTCCCGCGCCGGTTCCGCCATCGACCGCGTCATTGTGCGCAAGAATGTCATCGTCCGCATGGGCACGCCGCGCTTCCTGCGCAAAGGCGACGAAGTCACTATCCCCGTCATCGCCCATAACTACCTCGACCAGGCGAAGCAGATCCAAATCTCCCTCGACATTCACGGTCTCGAACTCGTCGCCGGCGTGCCGAAGCAAATCACCGTCGCCAGCAGGAGTGACGGCACCGTTCTCTGGCGCGTCAAAGCTTCCGCTATCGGCACCGCGGACCTGCTCGCCAAAGCCCTCACCAACGAAGAGTCCGACGCGCTTGAGCTCACCTTCCCGGTCGAGCCCTCTGGCGTGCCCCAAACTATCAGCCGCAGCGGCGTCCTCAGCGGCAACTCCGCGTCCGCGTCCATCGATTTCCCCTCCAACACCGATCCCGCCGCCCAGCAACTCCACATCGAGGTCAGCCCTTCGATCGCCGGCAGCCTCTTCTCCGCGCTCGACTACCTCACAAGTTACCCATGGGGTTGCACGGAGCAAACCATGTCCAGCTTTGTGCCCAACGTCATCGTTGCGGAGACGCTGAAGAAGCTCAACCTCACCGGCCACATCGATCCCAGCGACCTCCAGTCAAAAGTCGACGTCGGCTTCGATCGCCTCGCTGACTATCAGCATGACGACGGCGGCTGGGGCTGGTGGAAAGAGGATGATAGCCGCGTCTTTATGACCGCCTATGTCGTCAGCGGCCTCGGCGAAGCCGCTAACTTCTACCAACTAACTTCGCCGCGCCAACAAATGCTCCGGAACGGCCGCCAATATCTCCAGAAACAACTAGCAGCGCACGCCCGCATGATTCCTGACCTGCGCGCTTACGTCGTATATGCACTCTCCGAATCCGGTTCCGGCGATCTCTCCGATCAGCTCAACACGCTGTGGTCCCGCCGTGACGATCTCTCCTCAGAAGGTCTCGCTCTCACCGGCCTCGCCATGCTCCATGCCTCCGACGCGCGCACTGCGGACCTCGCCAAACTGCTCGAAGGCAAAGTCCGCGAGCAGGGCGACCTCGCATCCTGGCCTTCAACTTACAATCCCCTGCTCGATGTGGAATACGACGACAGCGCCCAGAGCACCGCCTTTGCCATGCGCTTCCTCTCGCACGCCGACTCACTCAGTCCGCTGCTGCCCAAAGCAGCCGAGTGGCTCATGCTCAATCGCAACAACGGTTACTGGTGGGATTCCACCGAGCAGACCGCCATGGTTATCTTTGGTCTGGTCGACTATCTCGCCAGCTCCCAGGAACTCACCGCTGACTTCGACGCTGATGCGCGCATCAATGGAATCAGCGTCGGCCAGCGCCACTTCACGCCTGCCGATGCATTGGCCGGCGCCACTCTTGACGTCACCGTTCCCGCAAGCAAGCTCAAGGCGCACAACACCATCGACATCGCACGCACCGGCAACGGCCGCGCCTACTGGACCGTGCAGGGCACTTACTTTTCCACCCAGCACAAGCTTTACCAGCAGGGCACGCTCTCCCTCAACGTTACACGCGACTACTTCCTTCTTACTCCCGTAAAGGATGAGAAGGGTAACATCGTCTACCACCTCGAGCCACTTAAAGGCACGGCGCAAATCGGAGATATCCTCGCCGTCCACATCGCTGTTAGTGGATCGCCTGCCAAATATTTGTTCCTTGAAGATCCCATTCCCGCGGGTGCCGAGTTTCTCCAGAACGAGGATAGCTATGCCATCGTCAGCCGGCCCGCGGACTGGACCTGGTGGTACACGCGCCGCGAGTTCCACGACGACCGTGCCGTCATTTTTGCCACCGATTTCTCCGGCCACCAGGAATCCTTCTACCTGCTCAGGGTGGTCAACCCCGGCAGCTTCGAAATCAGCCCTGCGCACGTCGAGCCCATGTATCAGCCCGGTATTCAGGCCACCAGCGACGAGCTGCATCTCGACGTGAGCCAGCCGCCAGGAGAGGTGAACCCATGACCGCGATCCACAGCGCCATCTCCAGATTCCGCTTTTCGCTCGTGGCCCTCC
Source organism: Acidobacteriaceae bacterium (assembly GCA_030038115.1). Classification (GTDB taxonomy): domain Bacteria; phylum Acidobacteriota; class Terriglobia; order Terriglobales; family Acidobacteriaceae; genus Palsa-343. Next base: position 18,276 of record JASHPM010000058.1, read on the forward strand.
AGTGGGGCGGCAACCTGCTCGCTTTGCTGCTTGCTGCCGCGTGGCTCCAGATTCCCGACTCCCACGCATGGCAATTTGCCTTTTCCATGCTTTCCGCTGCCGTTCTCGTCATTGGCTTCTGCTGGCTCCAGGTCCTCAGCTTCTCTCGCGTCCGCGCTCACCCCGAACCCGGCCCGCTCTGGTTGCGTCTCGTCGGCTTCGGTCTCGTAGCCGTGCTCTGGTTTCTCCTGGCGCAGTGGATCGGCTCCGGCAGCGACAGCATCCCCGACTACGCGTACATCTGGAACTCCAAACTATCCCCCGGCATGCGCATCGTCTTCTCGCCCGCGCGCCTTACCACCGGCCTCAATCTCCTGCTCGACTTGATTATCTGGATCATCTCCGCTTTGCTGTTGCCTGTCGCCATCATGCTCGGCACGCAGAGCCTCACGCGCCCCTCGTGGAAAGACGCGTGCCGGCCGTACCGCCACGTCCTCTACTGGATCGCCGTCTTCCTCTTCTGCATCCTCACCACGCAACTCACGGCGGCCCTGGTTTCCTGGAGGCCCGGTAAAGGCGTCTCTGGTGAAGTCATCAGCGTCTTCGCCCGGCTCGGCATCGCCTGGACCACCGATGTTCTTCTCTGGTGCCTTTTGCTCGCCCTCACCGGTGCGTGGATGGAACCCGCCCCGCGCGCTGCCCCGGGCTCTGCGCCAGCGTCATAACCACCCCGGGCGGCACACTCCCGGCGCGCAGCCACTGCCGCACCTGCTCCAACCCATAGCGATCAATGAGAGCACCCGCCAGCTTCCCCGCCTGCGCATGTGCCCGTTGCGATTCCGCATCATTCACCGGCCGCGCCAGCGCTTCATCCAAATCCCCGATTTTCATCGCAGCCTCAGCTTGCCCGCGCACAGCACCCGCTACAGCCTCCACCACTCCCTCGCGCAGCCACAGCGGCGCCTGCGCTGAAGCCTCACTCTCCACCAGCACGTGCAAAAATTCGTGCAACAGCGTCTCCTCTTCGCTCCCGCTTTTTGTCAGCACAGCCTCCGGTTGCAGAAAAATCTTCGCGCCCCGCGTCGAAGCCAGAATCCACCCCGGCTCGCTCGTCGTTTGCCGGAACAGCTCCGTCGTTGGCAGCTGCCGAACCTCCGGCTGTGTCGGAACGCGTGGTGGATATAGAGCCCTCGCCTTCCCCCACGCCACATCGCCCTCCCGCAGCAGATCCGCGGACGACGCCACCGTCGTCCACAGCGTCCATCCTGCGCCGTGCGACGATTCCCACCCGCGATCCTGCGCCGTGACTCCAACTCGCGTCCCCGGAAAATAAAAGCTCAGTATTTCCCCCGCCGCATGTCCCTCCGCCGCCATCTCCGCTGCACCGGCCTGACAAAGGCCGACCCCATGCCCATACCCACGCCCCTTAAAATGCAGAACTCCATCGCTCAGCGTCACCGTGTACCAGTCGCTGCGCAGCTCGTTCCATCCCAGCGCCCGATCCAGCGCAAACCGCAAGCTTCCCGCCGTCACCGGCACGCGCGCGCCTGCTCCCGAAAACTCCAGCAACTCGGCACGCCCCGCATCGGTCCGCTCCACAACGCGCACCGCATCGATGCGCTCTGGTAATATCCATCCCTCGCTCCGAAAAACGCCGCGCACTTTCTCCATCGGAATCTCCGCGTCCCACTCTGCCGCCCCATGCCGCGTGCACCACGGATCAATGTGCGAACGCAAATACGGAGCCGCAACCCCCGGCCATACCTGGCTCGCATCCTCGCTGCGTCCGCCGCAGTTCTGCGCGTAAAAAACCGTCGCTCGCCGTCCGCCATACCACAGTGTTTCGCCCGCCGTTTCAAGAACCGCGCGCTCCACAGCCGCCGGGGTCTCGCCAAACCGCAGCGCCTGGCAATGCGTGCTGTCGCACAAGTTGAATCCCTCGCTCTTGTGCCGATCCGCGTTCTCCAGTGCATACGTCCGCACCACCACTGCCATTGCCTTCAGCGATTCCAGCGGCTCATTCGCGCCAGCTTCCCCATTGAGCGCCAGCGCAACATACCGCTCGCTGTCCAGCGTCAGCAGAACCCGCATCTCACCGTGCGCAGTAATCAGCCTCCACACACCCGCCGCGCCGATCCCTTCCGTCTCACCCTCCGGCTTCATGCGAAAGGCGCCGTCCAGCTCCACTTCCCGCGCCTTGTTTCCTGAAGACAGCACGACACCGTCACCCCTCGGCTTCGCTGTAAACGGCGCCGTCACGGCCCTCGCCTGGCATCCAGCGCACATCCTCATCGATTCGGTTTTCCCTGCCGGCGTCACGTTCAGCGACGAAACCCTTCGCCCGGAAAACACCTCAACCGTCAGAGCTCGCGCGCTCGCATCCCGCTGCGCAAAAGCCCACATCTCCCCCACGGCCACCATCAACAGGCAAATCAACACCCTCCTCATCGCGCAGCCGTCTGTTCCCACATCTCAAAGAAGCGATGCGCCAGTTGTGCCGCATCCGCGCCATTGCCGTGCGGCACATAAACAACCATCACCACGCGCTCCCGGCCCCGCGCCGCAATCCCCGCAAACCATCCGTGCGTCCACGTCTCTCCCGCGTCGCTGGCAGTGCCTGTCTTCCCTTCGATCGTCACGCCCGAAGTGGCCGCATTATGCGCCATCCCGTACGCTATCGACCCCTCCAGCCCCCGCCGTACGACCGGCACATCGTTCAATTGCTGCGACAAACGGAAATACCCGCGCGCCATCTGTGCCGGCGTCACCTCCACATCCATCACTCCCAGCACGAATAATTGCAACTCCGCTTCGCTCGCCGGTTTTCCGACGAAACCCGCCGACTCATCGCCGCGCAATCCGGTCCGGTTTCCGAATCCATACTCCCCCAGCACATCCGTCGCCTGCGCGGGACTAAACCGCGTCGCCAGATTCGCAAACCACTCGTTGCAGGAGTAGGCCAGCGCTCGTTCAGCATTCAGAATGTTCTCGTCCCTGGGATGCGTGCACGCCAAATCCCGTCCCGCGATGCGCAGATTCCCGTGGCACACCACCGGCGTGTCCGCGCGCACTCTTCCCTGTCGCAGCGCCGCCGCCAGGAAGAACGGCTTCAGCGTCGATCCCGGCGCGCTCGCCAGCCGGCCCGCCTCTTCCCCACGCACCATCGCCATCGGCCGCCCGCTCTGCCCGTCCAGCACGAGCGCAATCGCGTTCGTCCCGGACAATGCCTCGTCCAGGGTCCGCTGTGCAGGACTCTGTCCACACACTTCCGTTGCAATCAGGGCAAACAAGGAGAGAATCGCCAGCCATCTGCCGGGCATGGCATCCACTCTATCGATTTCCGCTCGCAGTCGGCGATCTCTCCTGCCATCCCGAAAATCGTAGCTGTTACGGTTGCAAATCAGCCGTACGCTGCCTTGTCTTTTTCCGGCCGACCCGGCTATTGCACCAGTTCCTCCGTCACCACAGCTCCGCCCATCGCCGCCACCACCGCCGACCCCTTCACCACCGTCCGCGAGCCCTTCTCAACCCACAACGTCTTCTTATCCGCACTGCCGTCGGCTGGCGTAATCTCCACGCGATAAGCCTCGTAGGTCCCCGCCGGAACCGTTACTTGCTCCACGCCCGTCACCTTCAGCTGCAGAAGCTTCACCTTCTGCGACTGCAGATCGAAGTTGCGGAAGGTCGTGCTGTACCCTTCCGCCAGCGGCAGGCACGCGATCGACTGATCGCCTCCTGCGGAATCTCCGAACACCGGCCCGCCCAGATCGACAGCAATCGGCCGGGTCTGT
>JASHPM010000449.1 GCA_030038115.1 Acidobacteriaceae bacterium
GTCCATCGCCGCCGAGCACGCCGCGCGCATGACCGCCATGGATTCGGCAACCAACAATGCTTCCGACATGATCGATTCGCTGACGCTCACCATGAACCGTGTGCGCCAGGCGGCGATCACTAAGGAAATTATCGAAATTGTGAGCGGCGCAGCCGCGATTTAAGGCGAGAACGAAAGAGATATGGCAGAAAACATCGGCAGAGTCGTTCAGATTTCCGGTCCCGCGGTGGATGTGCAGTTCGAAGAGGCGGCCATGCCTCCCATCTATGAGGCGTTGCGTGTGGTCAGCGACGGCTTCACCGTCCCCACGCCCATCAACGTAATCCTTGAAGTCCAGCAGTACCTGGGCGAAGGCCGCGTGCGCTGCGTCGCCATGGAAGCCACTGAAGGCATGGTGCGCGGCATGAAAGCCATCGACCAGGGTGGTCCCATTACCATGCCCGTTGGCCGCGCCACCCTGGGCCGCGTCCTCAACGTCATCGGCGAACCGGTCGACGACCTGGGTCCGGTCAACGCGAAGAAGCGCATGCCCATCCATCGCCCCGCTCCTGCCTTCGACGAGCAGTCCACCCACGAAGAAATGTTCGAAACCGGCATCAAGGTCATCGACCTGATCCAGCCCTTCCTCAAAGGCGGCAAGATCGGCCTGTTTGGCGGCGCGGGCGTCGGCAAGACGGTCATCATTCAGGAGCTCATCAACAATGTCGCCTCCCAGCACGGCGGCTTCTCCGTTTTTGCCGGCGTCGGCGAGCGCACCCGCGAGGGCAACGACCTGTGGCTCGAAATGCAGGAGTCCGGCGTCATCAACCTGAAGGATTTGCCGAAGTCAAAGGCCGCGCTCATCTACGGCCAGATGACCGAGCCGCCCGGTGCGCGTCTGCGCGTGGCACTCAGCGGTCTCACCGTAGCCGAGTTCTTCCGCGACGAGGAAGGCGCCGACACGCTGCTCTTCATCGACAACATTTTCCGCTTCACCCAGGCCGGCTCTGAAGTCTCAACGCTGCTCGGCCGCATGCCCTCCGCCGTTGGCTATCAGCCAAACCTCGCCACTGAAATGGGCGAGCTGCAGGAGCGCATCACCTCAACCAAGCGCGGCTCCGTCACTTCGGTGCAAGCCGTCTACGTGCCCGCCGACGACCTCACCGATCCTGCGCCCGCCACCACCTTCGCGCACCTCGACGCCACCACCGTGCTCTCCCGTCCGCTCTCCGAGCTCGGTATCTACCCTGCCGTCGATCCGTTGGCGTCGACTTCGCGCATCCTGACTGCCCGCATCGTCGGGCAGGAGCACTATGACGTCGCCCAGGGCGTCAAGCGCATTTTGCAGCGCTACAAGGACCTGCAGGACATCATCGCCATCCTCGGCATCGACGAGCTCTCCGAAGACGACAAAATCACCGTCGCGCGCGCCCGCAAAGTGCAGAAGTTTCTTTCCCAGCCCTTCCACGTCGCCGAGCAGTTCACCGGTATTCCTGGCAAGTACTGCAAGATCGCCGACACCGTGCGCAGCTTTAAGGAAGTCATCGACGGCAAGCATGATGACGTGCCGGAACAGGCCTTTTACATGCGCGGCACCATCGAAGAAGTGCTGGAAGAGTCTGAAAAACTCAAGGCGGCCACGAAATAATGCCCGACCAGCTCAAAGTCCGGCTCGTTACCCCTGACCGCATCCTCGTCGATCAGACCGTGGAGGCGGTGGAGGTGCCGGGTAAGAACGGGTACTTCGAAGTGCTCTACGGCGCCGCTCCGCTGCTCTCCGAAATCGGAGCCGGCGAAGTGCGCCTGCATGGCGGCGAAGCCGGCGAACAACGCTATGTCGTCGCCCGCGGCTTCGTCGAGGTGCTCCCCGACCGCGTGACCATCCTCGCCGAAGAAGCCGAGAAGCCGGAAGAGGTCGATACCGGCGCCGTGCAGGAGCAGTTGCAGCACGGCCAGAAACTCTGGAACGAGGCCGGCGAGGATCCCGAAAAGTACGCCCACGCCAACGAAGTGATGGCCGAAGCCGAAGCCAAACTGCAAAGCGCCGGAGCAGGGAAACACTAGCGCCTTCGCACCGTGCTCCCCGCCGATTTGCGCCTCCGGAGGAGGGGGTTGGCGTCCAATGACTGGCTCCCCGGCTCCCAGCTACTTCTTCGTCACCGCCTTATACCCCGATCCCCCAGCCTTCTTCAGCGCGGCAATTCCTTCCTCCGTGGTCATCAGCGGAGTGGTCTTCACACTCTTGCACGCGCCCCCGGAAGAAATGGCCAGCGCAAACGCGGCCGCGCTCACGTTGTCGGGCATCTCGTAAATACCCACCACGTCATAATCCCCAAACGACAGATACAGCTTTCCAGGCTTGCCGCCGAGTTTCTCCACCACTTTGGCAATCACCGCTTCGCGGTCCTGGGGTTTTGCAATCAAAGCGGCAATCGCTTCGCTGGTATACGCAACTTGCACAAGGTAACTGGGCATGGGAATGCCCCCTTTCACAGATCTGGAATGTTGGTTCCTGAGGGAGCGCCAAGTATAACCCCGGCGGGGCTCAGGCGCTTGCTTTGGCTTGCGCCGCGTCCTTCACTTCCTCTGAGATCACCAGGAAGCTCTTCAGGTGCGCCGCGCCGAATGACGTAAAAAACGCCACATCCGCCGCATCGCGACCGGTCGCCATCAGGATGCGCCCGATCCTCGGCACGTTGTGGCGAGCATCGAAGGCCCACCACCGGTTTTCCAGATACACCTCGAACCACGCGCTGAAATCCATCGGATATGGCACGGGCGGAATCCTGATGTCGCCCAGATAGCCTGCGGCATAGCGAGCCGGAATGCCCAGCGCCCGGCAGAACGTGATCGCCAG
>JASHPM010000450.1 GCA_030038115.1 Acidobacteriaceae bacterium
GACGCCAGCCACGTCGACACCCTTCGCTTCTACGCCCGAGCCGAGTGCCTCCACCTCGATCAGGTGACCGCCCGCAATCTCGAGCTCGTCGAGCCTCTCTTCTCCGAATCCGGCCCCGAAACCACCCTCTTCCGCACCATGGACGCCTGCATGACGCCCATGGGCAAACGCATGCTCCGCGCCACTCTTCTGCGCCCCTTGATCGATCCTGCCGCCATCGAATCCCGCTACGAAGCTGTCGATGCCGCCCGCGCCGACCTCATCCGCCGCGAAGAATTGCGCCGCTCCCTCCAGGGCATCCTCGATCTCGACCGCCTTCTTGCCCGCATCTCTCTCGACAGCGCCGGGCCTCGCGACGTCCTCGCCCTGGCCGCATCCCTGCAGCATCTGCCCGGCGTCCGCAACTCCGCAGCCGCGCTCGCTCCACAGCAAGACCCGCAAAACGCCCCGCCGGACGCGCAGTCCTTTTGGAAATCTGCCCACACCAGCCTCGACCTCCTCGACGACCTCTGCTCCGCCATCTTCTCCACCATCGTCCCCGAACCGCCTCTCACTCTGGCCGAAGGCGGTGTCATCGCCGCCGGCGTCGACGCCGAGCTCGACGACCTGCGCTCCATCGGTTCCAGTGGCCGCGCTTCCATCGCCGCCATCGAGGACCGTGAGCGCCGCCGCACCGGCATCGGCTCTCTCAAAGTCCGCTTCAACTCCGTCTTCGGCTATTACATCGAAGTCACCAAAGCGAATCTCTCCAGCGTTCCCGCTGACTACGAGCGCAAGCAAACCCTGGTCAACGCCGAGCGCTTCACCACCCCCGAGCTCAAGGATTACGAGACCAAAGTCCTCACCGCTCAGGAGCGCTCCATCGAAATCGAGAAGCGCATCTTTGCCGATTTGCGCCGCCGCCTCGTCGAAAATGCCAGCCGCATCCGTCTTACCAGCACCGCCGTCGCGGAAATCGACCTCGTCGCCAGCTTCGCGCATCTCGCCGCGTTGCGCGGCTACACGCGTCCCCGCATCGAGTCTGCGCCCATCCTCGAAATCGCCGCCGGCCGCCATCCTGTCATCGAATGCCTCATGGAAAACGCGGGCGAAAGCCGCTTCGTCCCCAACGATCTCTATCTCGATGCGAGCGACAACACCTCGGCTCCCAACCTGCTCCTCATTACCGGCCCCAACATGGGGGGTAAATCCACGTACCTCCGCCAGGCGGCGCTGCTCGTCATCCTCGCCCAGAGCGGCAGTTTCGTCCCCGCCGATCGTATGACCTACGGCATCGTCGATCGCGTCTACACCCGCATCGGCGCCAGTGACAACCTTGCCCGTGGCCGCTCCACCTTCATGGTCGAAATGACGGAAACCGCTACCATTCTCAACACCGCGACCGCCCAATCCCTCATCCTCCTGGATGAAATGGGCCGCGGTACCTCCACTTTCGACGGCCTGGCTCTCGCCTGGGCGACCCTTGAATACCTGCAGCGCCACATCGGCGCCCGGGCCCTCTTCGCCACCCACTACCACGAGCTCACCATGCTGGCTGATGAGTTTCCCCGCCTGAAAAATTTGCATGTTGTCATCCGGGAATCTCCCCAGGGCATCGTTTTTTTGCATCGCATAGAGATGGGGCCTGCGGACCGGAGTTACGGAATCGACGTCGCGCGCCTGGCCGGCCTTCCGCCGGCGGTTATTTTGCGTGCCCGTCGTGTGCTGCAGCAGCACGAGCGTTCCGAGCGGCATAATGTTGCCGTGGAGACTGAGCCGTCGCTGCAACTCACCATGTTCACTCCGCTCTCGCAGCGCATCCTCGATCGTCTGGCGGAGACCGACATCGACACCCTCACGCCGCTTCAGGCGCTGAACCTCCTGGAAGAACTCAAAGCCGAGGTTGGGGACAGTAGAAAAGTAAGCGCAGGCTAAAAGGACACCGCTCATGAGCCGACGGCGCAGACCAAACCTCAGCTCCGCTTCAAAAACCTACCCAACCGATGGCCGCCGCAGGACGCGCGTCTTCATGCCGCGCCGCCGCAATGTGCAGCTCGCCGAGCAAGCCGGCCAGATCCTCATCGCCGGCGTCGCAGGCGCATCGCTCTCCGCTGAAGAGCGCGCCTGGTTCGAGCGCATCCGCCCCGGTGGCATCATCCTCTTCCGCCGCAACATCGAAGAGCCTGCCCAGGTCGCCTCTCTGCTGCGTGAGGCCGACCGCATCGGCGCCATCCCGCTCTTCCGCTGCATCGACCTCGAAGGCGGTCTCGTCGATCGCCTTCGCGACGTGATTGCCCCCATGCCCTCCGTCGCGGCCGTCTTCGCCATCGGCAAACGTCACCTCTTCCGCCGACATGGATGGCTGATCGCCCGCGAAGCCCGCGCCCTCGGCTTCAACACTGTCTTTGCCCCTGTCCTCGACCTCGCCCTGCCGGAATCGGCCGCTGTCCTGCGCACCCGCGCTGTCTCCGCCGCCCCGTGGCATGTCATCGACTACGCCCGCGGCTTTCTCTCCGGCTTGAAAATGGAAGACGTTCTCGCCTGCGGCAAGCATTTCCCCGGACTCGGCGGCGGCGCCGTCGACTCCCACCAGTCCATGCCCGTTATTCATCGCCAGACGCGCCTCATGTGGCGCACCGACCTCGCGCCCTGGCTCGCCGTCGCCAGTCGTCTGCCCTTTGCCATGGTCGCCCACGCCTCGTATCCCTGGCTTGGCCGCGACTCCGCGCCCGCCACCGTATCCCGCCACTGGGTCACCAACGTCCTGCGCCGTCAGATCCGTTTCAAAGGCATCATCCTCTCCGACGACATGGAAATGGGCGGCATCCTTTCGCAGATGTCCATCGAGGAAGCCACCGTTCAGGCCCTCCTCGCCGGTATTCAGATGATTGAAATCTGCCGTGACCCCTCGCTCATCCTCCGTGCGTATGAGGCGCTTATCAAAGAAGGCGAGCGTTCCCCCGCATTCCGCGAAACGGTAGCCAGCGCCTGGTGCAAGATCTACCGCTCCAAGAAGCGCTGGCTCCAGCCCACGCGCCGCCAAAACCTCTCACCCTCCCGCCTCGATCGCCTGCGCGACGATGTAAATGGGTTCGCTGCGCTCGTCGGCGAAGCTGCTGTCGTCTCCACCGATCCCGAACCCTGGCGCGCCCTCGCCTAAAATTGCTGTCATCGGGATGAGTAAGAGCCAGACCCTCACCGTCGCCGGCATCATGAGCGGCACTTCCGCCGACGGCATCGACGTCGCCCTGGTGAAGATCGGGCCGCGAAAGACGAAGCGTGGATCTACGCTGAAACTCGATCTGCTCGCCCATCGCGCCTTCCCGTTCCCCAAAGCCCTCCGCCCGGCCATCCTCGCTGCCATGGCCGGTCAAAACGACGCGCCATCCGTCTCCACCGCCGAACTCGCGCGCCTGAATTGGCGGCTCGGCATCGCGTACGCGGAAGCTGTGCGCGCCACGGTCGAGGCTACAAAGATTCGCCCCGCGCTCATCGGCTGCCACGGCCAAACCATCTACCACCAGGGATCGCCCGCACCCTGGGCCGGCCGCCGTTTTGCCTGCACCTGGCAGCTTGGCGAACCGGCGCTCATCGCCGCTGCACTCGGCATCCCGGTCGTCTCCAACTTCCGTCCCGCCGACATGGCTGTCGGAGGCCAGGGCGCGCCCCTCGTCCCTCTTCTCGACTATGTCCTCTTCACCCATCCCACTCGCGCCCGCGTCCTGCAGAACATCGGCGGCATCGGCAACCTGACGGTGATCCCCGCTGGCGCCGCTCAGGAAAAAGTCATCGCCTTCGACACTGGCCCCGGCAATATGATCATCGACGCGCTTAGCCAGCGGCTCTTCTCGCAGCCTTACGACCGCAACGGAAAAATCGCGGCCCAGGGGAAAAGTCTCGAGCCGGTCCTCCGCACCGCCCTCAAGGAAAAATTCTTCCGCAAATCCCCGCCAAAATCCGCCGGCCGCGAACAATTCGGCGCAACCTACGCTGCCCGCTTCCTCGCCATTTGCCGACAGCACAGCAAGCGCCCGGAAGATGCAATCGCCACCGCTACCGCACTAACCGCGGAATCCATCGCACGTGTCGTCCAGCGCTGGGTTCCGCCCCTCACCCAATCCGCTACCATCGACTTCATCGTTTCCGGTGGAGGCGCCCGCAACGCCACCCTCCTCGCCATGCTCCGCAACCGACTCGAGCCGCTCGGCTGCTCCGTCACCACCACCGACGCCACCGGTCTCCCCGCCCAAGCCAAGGAGGCCGCCGCCTTCGCCCTTCTCGCGTATCAAACCTGGCATCACCGCCCCGGCAACATCCCCTCCGCCACCGGCGCCAGTCGCCCCACCATCCTCGGCCACATCACCTATGCCTGAAACACCCGTGCGCCGTTCGCTCGCCTCGGGCTCGCCTTTGGCTCGTCGTTCGGTTGTTTCTCGATGCCTCAGCTGCTGGCTGCTGGCTACCGGCTACTGGCTGCTTTTGGGCTGCTCCCACCACCCCGACCCCTCCGCCGTCACCATGCTCATCGAGTCCAGCCCCGCCAACCTCGATCCCCGCATCGGCACCGACGCCCAGGCCGAGCACATCGATTCGCTGATGTTCGACCCCCTCGTCCGTCGCGACGAGCACTTCGGCCTCCAGCCAGCCCTCGCCACCCGCTGGGACACTCCCGACCCCCTCACCTGGGTCTTTCATCTCCGCACCGGCGTCACCTTCCACGACGGCCGCCCCCTCACCTCGCGCGACGTCAAGTTCACCATCGACTCCATCCTCAACGGCACCGTCATCAGCGTGAAGGCCGGCTCCTTCACTACCCTCGACCACATCGACGCGCCCGATCCCGCCACCGTCATCTTCCATCTCAAAACGCCCGACCCCGCGCTGCCCTTCAACCTCTGCGACGGCGCCATCGGCATCGTTCCGTACGGCAGTGGGCGCGACTTTGCCCATCACCCCATCGGCAGCGGTCCCTTCACCTTCGTCAGCCAGCAGCTTGACCGCGATGTCGTCATCGCCCGCGCCCCTTCGTACTGGGGCACGATGCCCAACATCCCCCGCATCCGTTTCGCCGTCGTCCCCGACGCTACCACCCGCGCCCTCGAGCTCGAAAAAGGCTCCGCCGACGTCGAAAGCAACGCCCTCGGCGCGGACGAAATTCACGCCCTGGGCCGCGACCCCCATCTCGCCATCGAGGACGGCCCTGGCACCGTCCTCAACTACATCGTCTTCAACATGCGCGACCCGCTCCTCCGCGACGTCCGCGTCCGCACCGCCATCGCGCTCGCCATCAATCGCCCGCTCATCATCCAGGCGCTCTATCGCGGAGAAGCGCGCCTCGCCGAAAGCCTCCTCCCACCCCAGCACAGGGCCTTCACCGCCGGCACTGAGCAGCACAACTACAATCCCGCTGCCGCCAACGCCCTCCTCGATCAGGCCGGCTACCGCCGCGACGCCCACGGCATTCGCTTCCACATCGGCATGAAGACCTCCAACGACGAAACCGTCCGCCTCATGTCCGTCGCCATCCAGGAACAACTCTCCCAGGTCGGCATCGCCCTCGACCTGCGCAGCTACGAGTTCGCTACCTTCTACGCCGACCTGACCCGCGGCGCCTTCCAGCTCGCGCCCTCACGCTGGATCGGCGGCAACGAGAACCCCGACATCTTCCGCTACGCATATTCCACCGCCGCCTTCCCGCCCCACGGCGGCAATCGCGGCTTCTATTCCAACCCCGAAATGGATCGCCTCATCGCCGACGCGACCGCCGCCACCAACCGCCAGCAACAGATCGCCGACTACGCCCGCATCCAGCAGATCGCCGCCCACGACCTGCCCTCGATCAACCTCTGGTATCTCGATTCGGTCATCGTCCACAATCGGCGCCTCGGCAACATCCACCCCAACCCCTCCGGCACCTTCGACTTCCTCCGCGACGCCACCCTCGAGCCATAGAAAAAAGCTATGCACAAGACTGTCTCGCGAGGTGAAGAATATGTTCCCTGGACCCTATCCCCTATACCCTGTGTTCATGCGTCTCCCGCCCGGCCCCTTCCGCGCCTACCTCTTCGACATGGACGGCACCGTCGCCGACTCCATGCCCCTCCACTACATTGCCTGGAAAAAAGCTCTCGCCGAATACGGCTGCACCGATTTCCCCGAAGGCCTCTTCTATTCCTGGGGCGGCATGCCCGTGGCCGAAATCATCTCCACACTGAACAATCGCCACGCCCTCTCCATGCCTGTCGAAGAAGTCGCGCGTCGCAAGGAAAGCCTCTACTACCAGCTCCTCCCCCAACTCACCGCCGTCCCCGAAGTCCTCGAGCAAATCGAAGCAGCCCACACCAGGGTCCCCTTCGCCGTCGTCTCCGGTTCCACGCGCGAATCCGTCACCGAGTCACTCAAAGTTCTGGGGCTGCTCGGCAAGTTCGACGTCCTCGTCTGCGCAGGCGACTACCAGAAAGCCAAGCCCGACCCCGAGCCCTTCCTCCTTGCAGCGCAAAAGCTCGGCGTCCCGCCCGCATCCTGCCTCGTCTTCGAAGACACCGACATGGGCATCGAGGCCGCCACCGCCGCCGGCATGAAGTCCGTCCGCATTCCCCAACCCCACGAACGCGAGCAGTGTCAGTCACCTTGAGCTGCCGGACGGTCTAGGCCCGAGGCCCGTCAATGGAATGAGAACTGGCAGCACACCGCCCGGCCGCCTGCCCGACCGGCAGCGGCTTGCTCGCGGACCCTGTTTTCTAAGGGGACACTGGGCTACCGGCCACAGGCTACAGGGTACAGGCTGGTGGCAGCGGGCTCCCAGCTCCAGGCTACCAACTCCCAGCTAGTCGTCATCGTCCTTCTTCAGCCCGTGCGGATGCGTCAGCATCCACGGCACGGGCTTGTTGCCCATCGCGTCCTTCCACAGAATCACGTTCAGCTTCACCACCGGCGCGCGATCCTCATGGGTGAAGTCCATGCGGCTCGACTCCTTCGCGCCTTCCGCTTTCGGCTGGTTCGCCGTGTAGATCAGTCCGTTGTCCCGATTCCGATAGTCCGCATTGAATGGCGGCTGATTGCCGTTGCCGCTGAATTCCGGCGCCATCAACGGCGCGAACGCGTCGTTGTTGTTCATCGGTGGTGCGCCCAGCAGCGTCAGTATGGTGTGCACTGTGCTCACCGTCGTGTAGAAGGTGTGATCCACGAACGGAGTCGCATTCCGCGGCGAGTACCTGCTCACCACCAGCGAAATCGATCGGTGCGCGTCCACGTGATCGGCGCCATCCTGGGCGTCGTCTTCCAGAATGAAGAACGCCGTCGAATCCCAGTAAGGGCTGTGCGACACCGCATCCACAGCGCGGCCCACAGCCAGATCGTTATCCGCAACGGACGCTTTCGGTGTCGGCGAACCAGGCCGCGTTCCCGCCGTGTGGTCGTTGGGCAGCCGCAGCATCACAAAAACCGGCATCGTGTCGTGACCCTGCTTCAAATCCGCCACCCATTTGTTGAAATGAACCAGGAATTCGTTCACCCGCAGCTGATCCGGAAAACTCAGCTGGAAATCCGGATATTCCGGATCGAAATGTCCAACCAATTCCGGTTTGGTTGCGACATTTCTATAGATCAGCGGAATCGCCCACGGATACGGGCTCACCCCGCCGCCGTAATTCTCCGGAATCGGATCCCCCTTGTGAATGAACGGATGCTCGCAATAATGTTTTCCCTCTGGCGTGCCGCTTTGTTCCGGCAGCTGCGCTGGCTTCGCGGCCAGAGAATCGTCGCAGAACTCCGTCGAAATGAACTCGCCGAAGTGGTACAGCGACTTGTGACTGCGCGCCAGATCGGTCCACAGATAGCCGCTGCCAGGCTCATCGATGTCCGGAATTTTTTCGAGCAGCGGATAGCCTTCTTCCACGACGCCCTCAAAATCGTACGGCCGCTCATGGCCGCGATAGCCGATTTCCCACGTGCGCTCGTTGTAATCGCTGTCGATGCCGGCCGTCGACCACACGTGTCCATCGCCGGAAACTTCGCCCGAATCGTAGAAGTTGTCGAGCACCCCGAACTGCAGCGCCAGCGCGTGCAGATTAGGCGTGATTTCCTCGCCATACATCGTCAGCGACGGATCGCCGTCGCCAGCGCCAAGATCGCCAAGAATCTGATCGTAGGTGCGGTTCTCCTTGATGATGTAAATCACGTGGTGGATCCTGTCACCGCCACCCTGAAACTCGATCCTCTTCTGCGCCGCATCCACCAGATTGCTTTCCAGCGTCTGCTGCGTCAGCTCCCGCAGATTGCTGGTTGCCGCATCCAGGTCGATCGTCGCCAGCGATCCATGCAGCATCGTCGCAATGTACGTATGCGCTCGCTCCAGCCGCCTTGTCTGATGCGGCGGCGGATTCGCCGCCGTCGGCTGCGGCGCCGCGTTCGGCTTCGTCCCTTCGCCCTTTCCTGTCGCCACATAAAGATGGTTGCCTTCGATCGCCAGCGCGGTCGGATACCACTCCGTCGGAATGAAGCCGATCGGGACCACGCGGGCATTGCTGCGGATCGCAGCGTGCAAATCGAACACCGCCACAGCATCCGAGCCTGAATTCGCGGCGTACAGCATCGCTCCGTCATCGGAAACGGCAACCGCATCCGGCATCGATCCGAAGAAAGTCTGTCCCGGCAGCCGCGTATCGTAAAACGCCGCTGTTCGCATCGTCGCGCCGGAAACGCGCACCGCCGCAACCCCATCGCGATTCGCCAGGGCCACGTACAGCATCTTCTCATCGGGGCTCAGAGCCATGGCCATCGGGTGCGAGCTGGGCGAAGTGGGGCGCAGCGGCGGCAGCAACGGCAGCCGCTGGACAATCTTCCCGCTGCGCAGGTCGATCTGCGCCACCGCGGATCCATTCCACAGCGCAACCCATGCGCGTCGCCCATCGCGGCTCGCAATCACGGCGATCGGATACGTCGACGGAATCGTCGGTCCCGTCGAAAAGTCGAATCGCGTCTCCAGCTTGCCGCTGCTCGCGTCCAGCAGAAGCACATCGTCGGAATACTCATCGGCGACCAGCAGCTTCTCGGCGCCATCCGCGCCTTTCACCACCGCGATTCCCGCTGGCGCGGGAATCGCCTTGTCCTCCGCCAGTTCCATGTCGCCATGGTGCTGCGTTTTTCCCGCGGGAAGCTCGCGCAGCGGTATCGGAATCGTTCGCTCCGGGGTCAGCGCATCCGGGCTCATTCCCCCCCGCGTGAATTTGTAGACTCCGATGGCGTTACCCGTCTGATCCTCTTTGCCGCCTTCCGGCGCGCTGATCGAATCGAAGCTCACATACAGATGTGAGCCGT
>JASHPM010000059.1 GCA_030038115.1 Acidobacteriaceae bacterium
AGCGCGTCCACCTCCTCCCGCATCGTCGCCGCCAAAGCCCGCGTCAGATGCGCCGCCTCCGTCATCTGCCGATCCCCGCTCTCCCGTGGTGGCCCTCCGCCAAACCGCGCCGCAACATCGCCCAGCCGATGCGTCGCGTGCGTCGGATTGATCAGGTAGGAGTAGAGCATCAGGTCATCCGTCGCTCCGCGCAGCGCAACCCCATGCGACTCCAGGATTCGCAGCGCCGCCTTAAGATCGTGCACCCGCTTCGGAATCCCGGCGTCCTCCAGCAACTCCCGAACCGCATCCAGCGGCGCGAGCAGCGCTCCTTCAGTTCCTGCTGCTACACCAATCCGGCACTCCTGCGCCACGGGATTCGTCTCGCACGCCGCATCCGCCGCTTCTGCCAGGTCCAGCAGCGACATGGTCTTCAGCTCCGGCTCGCGTTCCTCCAGCGCTTCCGCCTCCTGCTCGTTCATCTGCTCGGCAGCTGCTTGCAGCTCCGATGCCGGCAGTGCCAGAGCAATCCCTTCCTTGCGCGCCTGCGTCGCAAACGCCGCCATCTGCTCCGCTGTCGGCTCCAGGATGTATTCCACCGCCGTCGTCTGCGCCGCCGGCGCCAGCTCTCGCAGCAGCGTTGTAAATTCCAGCTCCGTAAACAGTGCCCGGCACGCCGCCGTGTCCGGCTCCTGCGTCCGCATCTCCTCCGGGTCAAACTCCACCGGCACTTCGCAGTGAATCGTCACCAGCTCCTTGCTCAGCAGCACCGCCTCGCGGTTATTTTGTAACGATTCCCGATACGTTTTCCGCTTGATCTCCTCCGCCCGATCCAGCGCCGCTTCCACGCTGCCGAATTGCTGGATCAGCTCCACCGACCCCTTATCGCCAATCCCCGGCGCGCCCGGAATATTGTCGATCGAGTCTCCGCGCAGCGCCATCACGTCGATCACCCGCTCCGGCGGCACGCCCAGCACTTCCACCACCTTCTCCCGATCCAGCACCAGGTTGTCCTTCACCGGATTCAGAATCTTCACCCGCTCGTTCACCAGCTGCATCATGTCCTTGTCGTTCGACACCACAAACACCGCATGCCCGGCTTTCGCCGCCTTCGCCGCCAGCGTTCCGATCACATCGTCCGCCTCAAAACCCTGCGCCTCCAGAATCGGAATCCGAAACGCCTCCAGAGCCCGCCGCACATACGGCAGTTGCTGCGCCAGATCCGGCGGCATCGCCTCGCGCTTCGCCTTGTACCCGCCCGTTTCCACCGTCTCGAATTGCTGCGTCTCCGCGCTGAATTTCTTTACCGTCATTCCGCGCGCTCGCTCGTCGCGAAACACCGGCCCGCTCACGTCGAACACCGCCGCAAAATACTCCGGCTCAAAATCGCGCCGCAACTTGTTGATCATGTTCACGAATACATACGTTGCCGCTGTCGGCACGCCGGTCCGCGTCGACATCGGCCGCGAACGTTGCATCGCGTGATACGCGCGAAAGATAAACGACATCGCGTCGAGCAGAAAAACCGTTGGTTTTCCGGAGTCGGCAGCCACGAAGACGAGTGTACCGCTTCACCATCCGCCCTTCGCGCCGCCCCCAGCTGAAGACCGGTGCCCTCGCTCAGCCGCTATAATTCCCGAACGGAGAAATACCCATGACGCATCGCTTTTTGCCGCTGGCCCTGGCCGCGGCCTTTCTTCCCGCGTGCTTCGCGCAATCGGCTCCTGCTCCTGCCCCCGCCGAACATCCACTCACCGCCATTCCTTATTCGCCCTCGCTCGACCTCGCCGATATGGATCGCACCGCCAACCCCTGCGTCGACTTCTATCAATATGTGTGCGGCGGCTGGATGAAGAACAATCCCATCCCTCCCGACGAGGCTGCGTGGGATGTGTACGCGAAACTCGCCAATGAGAATCGCGAGCTTCTGTGGGGCATTCTCGAAGAGGACGCGAAGCTTACCCGCCGCACGCCCACCCAGCAGAAGATCGGCGACTACTTCGCCGCCTGCATGGATACCGATGCCATCGACGCCCGCGGCCTCGCGCCTCTTCAGCCCGAGCTCGACCGCATCGCCGCCCTTCAGGATCGCAAACAACTCGCTGCCTTCCTGCGCGAAGGTGCCGACCAGCGCGGCCTCTACTTCCTCGCGGCCGGCCCCGAACCCGATCCGAAAAACGCCGGCATGACCATCGTCAGCATCGATGCGGGCGGCCTTGGCCTGCCTGACCGCGACTACTATACGAAGACCGACGCGAAGAGTGTCGAAATCCGCCAGCATTTCGTCGCCTACATGGCGCATCTGCTCGTGCTCGCCGGTGAGCCGCAGGCAAAGGCCGATCAGGACGCCGCAGCTACGATGAAAATCGAAACCGCGCTGGCCAACGCCTCGCTCACCCGCGTCGAACGCCGCGATCCCTACAACACATACCACCCCATGAAAATCGGCGCCGTCGATGCCCTCATCCCCGGGCTCGAAATCAGCGCCTATCTCAGCCAGGAGCACGTCCCTGAATCCGTCTTGTCCAACGTCGACATCGCGCAGCCCAAATTTCTCGCCGCTCTCCAGACTGAGCTCGCCACCGAGCCGCTCGACAATCTCAAAGCCTACCTCCGCATCCACGCCCTGAACGCCGCTGCGTCCAGCCTCTCCGGCAATTTCGAGGACGCGCGCTTTGACTTCTATTCGAAATACCTGCGCGGCATTCCGCAGATGCCGGCGCGCTGGAAGCTCTGCGAAGGTCAGGTCGATCGCTACCTCGGCGAAGCCCTCGGCCGGGAGTTCGTCGCCCGTAATTTCTCCCCCCGGACAAAGCAGAAGGTCCTCGTCATGACCGGGCAGATCGAGCAGGCCATGCAGCAGGAGATAGAGAA
>JASHPM010000451.1 GCA_030038115.1 Acidobacteriaceae bacterium
GTCTTCGAGCTTCTTCACGCGCGGGCGGAACCACTGGAAGGTGTTGTCCTTGTTGTAGGTGACGCAGGGGCTGAAGACGTCGAGGAACGAGAATCCTTTGTGCTGGATGGCCTGCCTGATGAGTTCGGTGAGGTGCTTCTGTTCGCCCGAGAAACCGCGGGCGACGAAGGTAGCTCCGGCGGCAAGCGCCATGCTGATGGGATTGATGGGCGACTCGATGTTGCCGTAGGGAGCGCTTTTGGTCTTCATGCCGATGCGGCTGGTGGGTGATGTCTGACCCGTCGTGAGGCCGTAGATCTGGTTGTCCATGACGATGTAGGTCAGATCGACGTTCTTGCGGATGGTGTGCGTGAAGTGATTGCCGCCGATGCCGAAGCCGTCGCCATCACCGCCGGTGACGAGCACAGTGAGCTCGTGGTTGGCCATCTTGACGCCGGTGGCAACGGGCAGGGAGCGACCGTGCAGGGTGTGCATGCCGTAGGTTTCGATGAAGCCGGGAAAGTTGGAGGAGCAGCCGATGCCGCTGATGGTGACGATCTGATGGTTGGGAATCTGGAGTTCGACGAGGGCCTTCTGCACGGCGGCGAGGACGCCAAAGTCGCCGCAGCCGGGGCACCAGTCGGGATCGACGCGGCCTTTGAAATCCGCCATGGTGAGGGGTTTGGGACTTTCGACAATGGTCGCCATTTGATTCTCTCCTCTGAAACTTCCCTCAGGGGCTAACGCCCCACATTCGTTTGACCGCTACGGCACGGCTGAAGCGGTGCCGTTTCAAGACAAAAGTCCTAAACCATGATCTCGTGGGTTGGGACGGACAGAGTGGCGTCGCCAGCGAGCTGCTCGCGGACCGCTTCCACAATGTGGTGCGGCATGAAGGGCTCGCCATCGTACTTGCGGATATGGCAGTCGGCGACGAAGCTGGTTTCGCTGCGCAGGTAGCGGGCGAACTGGCCGCTGTAGTTGTTCTCGACGATGATGGTGCGCTTCGCGTTGCGAAGCTGATCGAGGATGGCTTCGCCGTGAAGCGGTACAAGCCAGCGAATCTGGAGCTGGTTGGCGGTAATTCCCTGCTCTGCCAGCTGGGCGCGGGCTTCTTCAATGACGCCCTGGGTCGAGCCCCAGCCGATGAGGGTGACGTCGGCATCTTTCGGGCCCTGGAGGCGCGGCGGCGGGACGGCAGCGGCGATTCCCTTCTCCTTGCGCATGCGTTTTTCCATCATGGCGCGGCGCTTGCCTGCGTTGGTGTACATGTCGCTGATGAGGACGCCGTCTTCGTCGTGCTCGTCGCTGGCGACGACGTGGGTGTAGCCGGGAACGCCGGGGATGGCGCGCGGCGAGACGCCGCTCTCGGTGATGAGGTAGCGCTTGTAGCCGTTCTCGGCGTGGCCGTTCGGCGAGGTGATCATTTCGCCGCGATCGATGGGCGGTTTGAAGTCGAGGATTTTGGGATCGACGCTGAGGCGGCCTTCGGAGAGCAGGAGGTCGCATAGGACGAGGCCGGGAATCTGGAATTTGTCGACGATGTTCCAGATTTCATGCATCAGGGTGAAGCAGTCGCCGATGTCGAGGGGTGCGGCGATGACGCGGGGGTAGTCGCCGAAGGCCGCGCCGAGCATCTGCCACAGGTCGCCCTGCTCGGTTTTGGTGGGGACGCCCGTGGACGGGCCCGCGCGCTGGCAGTCGATGACAACGATGGGGATTTCGGCCATGGCGGAAAGGCCGAGGGCTTCGGACATGAGGGCGAATCCGCCGCCCGAGGTGGCGCACATGGCGCGCACGCCGGCCTGGGCAGCGCCGATGACCATGTTGACGACGCCGATTTCGTCTTCCACCTGGCGAACCATGATGCCGGCTTTGCGGCCGTTGGCAGCGAACCAGTGAAGAACGCCGGTGGAGGGACTCATGGGATAGGCGCAATAGAATTTGACGCCGGCCGCTGCTCCACCCATGGCGAGCGCGGTGTTGCCGCTGAGGACGGCGTACTTTTTGTCCGTCATGGGGACGGGCGTGGCGAAGGGTTTGAAGTTCTGGGTGGCGTAATCGTAGCCGGCGCGGGCGACGGCGATGTTTTCTTCGGCGACGGATTCGGCCTTCCTGCCGAACTGCTCGCGGATGACGCTTTCGAGCGACTGGAAGCCGATGCCCATCATGCTGAGAGCGGCACCCATGGCGAGGGTGTTCTGCGCGACCTTGTTGCGGGTGATGTCGGCGAGGGTGGAGACGGCGAGCGGGCACAGCTGGACGCCCTGGGCGTGCTCACCGGGTTTGATGGAGTCCGCGTTGTAGATGCAGGCGCCGCCGTCGCGAAGGAGACTGAGGTGGCGGTCCATGGTGTCCTGGTTGAGGGGGATGAGGAGCTCGAGGGTGTCACCCATGTTGGTGACAGGGTCGACGCCGGCGCGGATGGTGAGGAAGGTGTGGCCGCCGCGGATGATGGACTGGTAGGCGTTGTAGGCGTTGAGATGCAGGCCGCGACGGCTGAAGATCTTTGCGAAGATGTCGCCGGGGGTGGCGACACCCTGGCCGGCGGCGCCTCCAATGCCGATGGAAAACGTTTGACTCATATCCGCTCCCGCAGAAAAAAGGACAGGCTTGCCGAAGGATGACCCAACATCAGGCGCGCCGGGGACCCCGATGTCCTAAGTGGGACCAGAATACAACAGCGAGTGGACGATTCGACAGGGGCGCGGATGGCGATGTGAATTGACAGTCGGGACGCGTTACGCGGTTAGAAGGGCAGATTCGGCGGACCGGACTCCATCTCGCGAACCGCCTGTCGGATGCTGCCCGTGGAGCCGGAGAGCGTGTTGAGCCAGAGAATGCGGCCGTTGCCGCCGAAGAGGGCAGCCGCGGGCCACATATCGATGGCGAAGGGCTTCAGTTCGGACTCGGGGACGAGGAGGACGGGTAAGCTGGCGGGCAGGCCGGCGCGGAAGGCGCGAATGGTGGCGAGGACGGTGGGGTTGGGCGCGTCGTCGCCAGTGTTGGCCGCATACGAAGTGACGGCGACGACTTTGAGTCCGGGGACGATGTGGTCCTGCGTGAGACGGGCGAGGAGGTCGTGGATGGCGCTGCTGGATGCGGGGCCGGCAAGGGAAAAGACGAGGACCAGGGTACGGTCGTCAGTCATGCGGATCATGGTGTGGGTGGCGTCGATGCGGCGAACGATTCTGTGCGCAGCGGGGTTGGGGTCATAGAGGAGTACGACA
>JASHPM010000452.1 GCA_030038115.1 Acidobacteriaceae bacterium
GAATCGCCGGGCAGCATGACGGTGCGCGCATGATCGCGCACCACATCCGCCAGCAGAATGCCGAGGGCGGAAAGCGCTCCCGGCATGGCAGGAATGAGCACGGTGGGAATGCGCAGCGCGCGCGCCAAAGAGCACGCGTGCAGGGGACCACCCCCACCAAACGCCACGAGCGTGAAATCGCGAGGATCGTAGCCCTGCTCCACAGAGATGACTCGAATCGCCTTGTCCATCTCCGTTTCAACAAGGCGCAGAATGCCGGCGGCAAAATCCTCAATGGTCGGCAAAGCGCCTTTCTGCTCCGCCATCAGCTTCTCGGTCCGATCCCGGTCGAGGGGTACGTTGCCTCCAAGAAAACTCGCCGGATCGAGACGTCCGAGAACCAGATTGGCATCGGTGACCGTTGCATTCGTTCCCCGGCCAAAACAAATAGGTCCAGGATCGGCGCCAGCGGATTCGGGACCGACCCGCAGCATCCCGCCCTGATCGAACCGGGCGATGGAGCCGCCTCCGGCCCCCGCGGTATGAATTTCCAGCATCGGCACGCTGACCGGCACGCCGGCTACAACGGATTCGCGGGTTCGCCGCACACCGCCACGCGCGATCTCGGCAAGAAACACATCGGTGGAGGTTCCACCCATGTCGAGTCCGACGATGCGGTCGAAGCCCGCCCATTGCGCCACGCGCGATGCGCCGATAACGCCTCCCGCCGGTCCCGAGAGCACGGTGCGCACCGGTTCCTCGGCAGCGACGCGCGCAGAGACGATTCCGCCCGACGACTGCATCACGTCGAACCGGCCGCCCTGATATTCCGCGGCCACACGCTCTCCGAGGTGCATCAGGTACTTCTGCATCAGAGGCGCCAGATACGCGTTCACCACTGTGGTGGAAGCGCGCTCGTACTCGCGAAATTCGGGCAAAACGCGGTGGGAGGCCGAGACCGGGATGCCGAGACTGCTCAGGGCGGCTTCGGCACGTTGTTCCGTCTCAGGATTGGCAAAGGAGAATAACAGAGAGATCGCCGCGGCCCGCGCTGCGCTGGTGCGAACCGCTTCCGCAAGCGCCTGCAGCTCGCCGTCGCTCGGACTACGCAGAATCTCTCCTTCCGGACTGACGCGCTCGCTTAATGCAAAGCGCAATTCACGCGGCACCAGGCACACGGGGACAGGGGCGAGCCAGTCATACAATTCGTTGCGAGTTTGGCGCCCGAACGCGATCGTGTCTTCCAGACCCGCCGTGGCGACAAACGCCACCGGCGCACCGCGCCGCTCCAGCATCGCGTTCGTGCCGAGCGTTGTCCCATGGCGGACGTGAATGGCCGCGGACGGCTGCACCCGAGCCAGAGCATCGAGGACGGCCAGCGATGGATCGCCAGGAGTGGAAAACAGCTTCAGGACCCGAAGTTGGCCATCTTCGAGGAAAACGCAATCGGTAAACGTGCCGCCTGTATCAATCGCCGCGCGCAAATGGCTGTGCTCTCGTATCGTAATATCACGGCATCCCGAGTTCAGATTCGCCGTAATCCTGACTGTAAAACAACCAGGGAGAAATCTTGAACGGAATCTACGGCTGGCTCCTGGAGGCATCGCCAGAGCAGAAGCGTGCGCTGTTGGCCGCTTCGCTCGGCTGGATGCTGGACAGCATGGATGTGATGCTCTATGCCCTGGTGCTCGGACAGGTGCAGAAGGAACTGCATCTGTCGGCGGCCATGAGCGGAGCCATGATGTCGACCACCCTTCTGGCTGCGGCCGCCGGCGGCACGGTCTTCGGCTGGTTTGCCGATCGCGCGGGCCGGGTTCGCGCGCTTAGCGCCAGCGTCCTCATTTACTCCGTCGCAACCGGGCTGTGTGGATTGACGCACACAGCAATCCAGCTGCTTGCTTGCCGCGTACTGCTGGGATTGGGCATGGGCGGTGAGTGGGCTTCCGGCGCCGCGCTGGTGGCGGAAACGTGGCCTGCGCGCCATCGCGGCAAGGCGCTGGCCCTCGTGCAAAGTTCGTGGGCCATTGGATTCGCGCTGGGTGCAGCTCTCGTAGCCATCGTGATGCCGCGCTTTGGGTGGAGAGCCGTGTTTTTTGCCGGCATCGCTCCGGCACTCATTGCCTTGTGGGTTCAGCTCCGGCTGCATGAACCTGAGGCCTGGCGGCAGGAACGGACGCGCCATGTCGACCTGGGGCAATTGTTTCGTGGCCGCATGGGCCGAAGCACTTTGGTCTGTGCCACCATGAACGCTGCCACTTTGTTCGCGTGGTGGGGACTGTTTACCTGGGTTCCGCGCTTTCTCTCCATGCCCGCCGCCCAGGGCGGACGCGGCCTCGGCATCGTGATGACCTCGGAATGGACCATCGTGATGGAGGTGGGGACATTTCTCGGTTACATCAGCTTTGGATATGTCGCGGATCGATTCAACCGCAAGTACACCTATATTCTCTACCTCGTGGTGGCGGCGCTGCTGGTGCCGGTGTTCGCTTTCGTCCGCAATGCGGACGCTCTGCTGGTAATCGGTTCCCTGGTCGGCTTTTTTGGCACTGGCTATTTCAGTGGATTCACGGTGATCGCGAGTGAGCTCTTTCCGACCGCATTGCGCGCATCGGCCATGGGTTTCGCCTACAACGTCGGACGCGTCCTGAGCGCCGTCTCTCCCTGGCTGATCGGTCGTGTTTCTGAGAGTACCGGTCTGGGGATGGCCCTCACGGTCACGTCCGCGGCTTTTCTCATCGCTGCCTTGATCGCCACGGCGCTAAGGCTGCCGAGCACAGAGATAGCCAAACCTGGCTGATTCCGGTCGCACAGAACGGACGGGGCGTCGGTTTGCGGCTGCACATGTTCGGTCTTCGCGGATCGTCTGCATGGTCGCTCGCATCTTTAACCATGTAACCTCAACGTTGGACTGCTATGAAAATCGGAATTACCTGCTATCCCACCTACGGCGGCAGTGGCGTCGTCGCCACGGAGCTGGGCATCGAGCTCGCCGCTGCCGGACACCAGGTGCACTTCATCGCCTATTCGCAGCCGTTTCGTCTTCGTGGCCGTGAGCAGGACATCGCCTTTCACGAAGTTCCGGTTTCGAACTACCCTTTATTCGAATATCCACCCTACGATCTGGCTCTGGCCACGCGCATGGCCGAGGTTGCGGCTTATTACGAACTGGACCTGCTGCACGTCCACTATGCCATTCCGCATTCCATCTCTGCCTACCTTGCACGGGAGATGCTGGTGCGCCAGAATCGCCGGCTGCCCTTCATTACTACGCTGCACGGCACGGACATTACTCTGGTCGGGCTCGACCACTCGTATCTGCCCATTACCCGCTTCGGCATCGACGAGAGCGACGGCGTGACCGCCATTTCCAGCTACCTGAAGGAAAAGACTCTCCAGGAATTTCATCCGGAGAGACCGGTTGAAGTCATACCCAACTTCGTGAACTGCGACGTGTATACACCACTCCCGGATCCGGAACGTGAGGCCGGCCGCGCCCGTTATGCAGAGCCCGGCGAAAAAATCCTGGTCCACCTGTCCAACTTTCGGCCCGTGAAGCGTACCGGCGACGTCGTTCGCATCTTTTCCAGGGTCGCCGGCGAATTGCCCGCCCGGCTGCTGATGATTGGTGACGGACCGGACCGTTCCTCTGCGGAGTGGATCGCCCACCGGAAGGGGATTCAGGATCGCGTTCACTTCCTAGGCAAGCAGAGCAGCGTTTCGGAAATTCTCCCGCTTGCGGATTTGCTGCTGATGCCGAGCGAGCTCGAATCCTTCGGGCTCGCCGCGCTGGAGGCAATGGCTTGCCGTGTGCCCTCAATCGCAACACGAGTGGGCGGTGTACCGGAGCTGATCGAGGACCAGATCAACGGAAGACTGTTCCCGGTCGGAGACGTCGACGGGATGGCCGGCGCTGCTGTCGAGCTCCTGCGCGACCCTGAGCGATACCAGGCCATGGCAGAGGCCGCACGTCACACCGCGCAGACCCGCTATTGCGCCTCGAAGATTGTGCCGCTGTACGAGCGGTTCTACGAGCGCGTTCTTAGCGGGTCCGCTATGGCAAAGGGCTAATGGATCATGTTGAGCGTGTCCTGCGAGATGGTATCGAAGGTGGTAATCGCCTTCGAGCTGGCATCGAACGCCTGCTGTTCCACGATCAGGTCTGAGAATTGGGTCGAGATATCGACGTTCGATTCCTCGAGCGCCTCATCCTGAATCGTGCCCAGTCCCGCAGACCCTGCCACTCCGATGCTGGCCGCACCAGAGGCCAGCGTCGTCTGATAATTGTTGCCGGCGGAAAGCACCAGCCCCTGCTCGTTCGTGATGTTCGCCAGCGCGAGTTGACCCACAGGTGTGGTCATCCCGTTGGTGAACTGAGCGGAGACCACGCCGCTGGAATCAATGGTGAAACCGTTGGATTCGCCTCCGGCGTAGCCATTCTGCGTTGTCCCGGAAACGGCGGAAGCCGATGCCACCTGGCTAACCGTGGGCTGGCTGTTCGATCCGTAGAGATTCCAGGAGAAATCGAG
>JASHPM010000453.1 GCA_030038115.1 Acidobacteriaceae bacterium
GATGCTGGAGGAAGGGACTCAAACGCCGTCCCTTCCCCAGACCCCATCCCCGCTTGGAGAATCAACAAGATGACTTCTGCGAAGAAGCCGTGTATCAACCCGTATGAACCCGAATCTGTATCGCGTGAAGGGTTCAGAATCGAAAACGCTGCGGGTGTAGCAACGGAAAACTGTCTCAGTGAAAGGGTTCACGTCACGAGCGCGTAGGCGGTTTTGTAGGCGTCGAGGCCAAGTTCATATTTGTCTTCAGCGAAATACGCAGTGCCGAGATTGGCGGCAATGATGGCGGACTGAGGGTCGAGGCTGAAGGCACGCTGGTAGAGGTGAAGGGCGTGGCGGTAGTTCCTTCTCGACGTAGTAGGCAGAGGCCAGATTGCTGAGCGCCTCAGCAAAGTTGGGGCGCAGCAAAAGAGCCATTTCGTAGTCCTTCCTGGCTTGTTCGACAGCGGAAAGATGCTGCCAGGCGACACCAATCTTGTTGAGAGTGTCGGCGTCGACAGGGGCGGTGCTATAGGCACTAATGGCTGCGAGGAACTCGCCGTGCACGAGGAGATGGTCGCCAGCCGCCTCACCAGACGCAGTTGCGGTGAGGGAAAGCGGATCGAGGGGAGGCGCAGATTGCGCGACTGCACGGTTCTGAACGAGCAGGAAAGGGGCGGCGGCGAAAAAAAGCAGGTTCAGCCAACGATTGCTCACGGTGGGGACCTTCCGCGAACCAGGCGGCCAGTTAGAAAAGATGATGTCACAATTCGGCGAAGGGTGGCCATGGGAGAGGAGGCGCAATTCTGGTGAAAGGGGAGGGTCTCAGAACGGCGTGCACGCCTTCGCCGCATCGCCCTCGATGGTCGCGCGATAGCGATCGATTTCCATCTGCCTGGCCGGCGAGAAGGTGATCAACTTCTTTTCGCCGTCGATCATCACGCCCAGGAGTGCATCCTTCGAGGGATCGTCGTTGTAAATGGACCAGCGAAACAGCTGCTGCCCATCGCGAATGCCAGCGCGATACGCCGGCCCGCCAGCGACAATGCCGGTGACGCGTTTATTCTGAAGGCTGGTCTCTGTATCGAAGCCGGGATCGACCATGGTCTGCGTCTTGGTCTGCCGTTCCGCGCAGGTCCCGAGCTTCTCCGGCAGCGGAACATCCTCGCCATCGATGACCATGTGGCGCAACTGCGCCAACTCTTCGGGAGAGAGATAGGGCGCGAACGCCGCAATCACGCGCTCCTCGGTAAAGGCCGGGGGCGGATTGCCGGTCTGGCTCTGCTTCACCAGATCGAACATTACGTTGTCGAGCGAGGCGTGGCCACTGCTGCGCGCGCGAATCGCAGCGTCCGCCCACAGCGCCACGGCGGCGCCGCGCTCGTAGGACAACTCATAGCCCGGTCCCGAGGCGTGCGAGATTGCTTTCCAGTCGGCTTCTTTCATTCCGCGGAGAGGCGACGTTTCATACCGACGCAACCAGCGGTTCAGGTAGTCGAGATAATCAGTGTAAGAAACCAGGCCGCTGCGCAGCGAGAGCACGCCTGCGTAATAGACCGTGAAGCCTTCGGCGAACCACTGGGCCACCTCATCCGCTCCGCGCGAACCCATGCTCATGGGGTTCCAGTGGTGGAACATTTCGTGCGCCATCAGTTCCAGGCGCTCCGCGTCCAGGGTGTCCTCGTGCGACAGAAAGAGCATGAACGCGCTGGTGAAGCCGCTGCCATCGTCGTCGCCCGACTTATCGTCGAAGGGCGCGAGCGTGACCAGAAAATACGGTATCGGCGCAGCATGCCAGAATTGGTTTTCTTCATCGACGATGCGCCGCACCTGACCGAGGGCGTCGGCATCGGTGAATTTCCAGGTCCCGCGCGCTGCCAGGACTATAGTCGACCCGTTCTGACGGTCTTCGGAGATTCGGAAATTACCGCCCGCGAGGAGCCCATCGGCAATGTGGCGCCACAAATCGTGCACCCGCATCACTCTCCGCTTTTCACCGGGCCGGATCATGCCGAAGCTGGTCACGATCGGCGTGGCCGCCGGCAGTACGCGCCAGTCGAAGGCCACCTCCACCGCGCCGGTTCGCGGCATTTCCGGATACACCAACGCATTTTGCGGATTGAAGAGGAAGTAGTCGTTATTGATGATCGCCATATGTTCCTGGGGATGGCGAAACCACTCCGTCTGCTGGGGGACGATGTCGTAACTCAGCTCGACGCGCTGGCCGGGGAGCGCGTGGAGCAACTTGTCTCCGGCGTCGGTGGGGTGGCCGGTCAGCGTAGCGCCTGGCGCCTGGAGTTTGAGGTTCTGCGTTTGCCCCTCGAGATGCGCGGCCCCGCCCCAGTGCGACGGCACGACGATTTCCGTTTCCGCCTGGCGCGCGCGAAACGATTCTTCTACGTGGAAGGCGTATCTGCCGTTTAGCATCTCAGGCTGGAAACGGAAGGCGATCGCCGGGAGTCCGCGGGAGGAAACCTTTCCGGTGGAGGCGGTGGTTTGCGCTGCTCCGACTGCTGCCACGAGAGCGATGGCTGTTGCGGAGATGCGGAGAAATGCCATAGAACGCCGTTTCCTCATGGGGCCCGCCTATTTGCCGTCGGGAGGGATCATCATGGCCACTCCCGCACCAGCATGCCACAGGACGCGGATGGGGCTGCTCACGCTCAAATTGAGGCGCACCATCATGACTGCACTCGCCATGCAAAAGACCGGGCAGGGCGCTGTTCCTATTCGCTTCAGTCGTGGGGAATTCTCTTCGTACCTCCTATGTTGATTTGTGGGTGGAGCGGGTGGGCTGTTCCAAATTGGGACGAGAAACGGTACTTCGGGGATGGAGAACGGGTCAAATTGATTGAAAACCAGGTGACGGGAGGAGTCCGCTTCTTGCTGTTGGGTGAACCTAGCCGGGGGATAGAAGGGGGCCGGGGGCCAGTGTTGGCGGACGCAGGCTGGTTCGTGCCCACCGAGATTGTGATTGTCGAGCGTTGATTCAGCCGGCGCCGACGGGTTCTTTGACGTGCCAGCTGGCGCCGACGGGTTCTTTGAGGCGGTCGGAGGGCCGCTGGGGCTCGCGTTTTGCGAGGAAGGCGTTTGTCGTGCTGCTACTGTAACCGCATTTCGGCGGCGAAGGCGGCGAAGTCAGCGGTCTGCCGCAGGCTGGCGAAGGCCTGGTCGTGAAGGAGACGCCTGCGATCATGGAAACCCGCGCCGACCGCCTTGCGCAGATATTCGAGGGCGCGGTCGGAATTGTTGATCTCGGCAAAAAGCCTGGCGATGCAGTAGTCCTGCTCGGCGCGCTCCCTGTCGGTGATGGGACCATTGACGATCTGCGGCGAGTCGAGATCGAAGACGCCGGGATCCATGGAAAGTGCGTTGCGGTAGGCATCCATGCCGCGGGAGGATTTGCCTTCAGCGAACCAGGCGGTACCGAGGTTGACGAGGAAGATAGCCGAGTCGGGGGCAAGCTGGAGAGCGCGCCGATAGAGGTGGATGGCCTCGCCGTATTTCTTTTCCGCAAAGTCGGCCGCGCCGAGGTTGTTGATGGCGTCCGGGAAGTCGGGCCGCATGGCCAGGGCCAACTCGTAATTCCTGCGGGCCTCACCGATGGCGAAGAGGTGATGCCAGGCAACCCCCATTTTGTTCAGGGTGTCGGCGTCGTAGGGAGCAAGACGGTAGGCCTCGATGGCTTCGAGATACTGTTGTCGCGCCATGAGCAGGTCGCCGGCCTCCTCCGGCGGCAGGGCCCTGGGTTGCGGGGGCGATACCGGGGCGATGGTCTGAGCGAGGGTGGGCGGCTCAGGGAAGAGCAGAAGAATAGTGAGGAGGGGAAAGAGCTTTCTGGCGAGCGGCGATGACGGGCCCACGTTGAACCTCCCGCAAGCAGCCTTGTAACCAAAATGATGCCACAGATCGCGGGGGCAGTGGCCTGGAGGAAGGGGAAATTCGGGACCTGGACATTCGGGACCTGGACGCAGAGGGGACTGCCCGAATTTGGGAAAGCCGGCTGCGAGGTTCCTGCGGGGTCCATGAGGCGGAGGAAGGCCACCAGGGCGAGCGTGCTTGGCGGAAGATTCCCAAATTGGGACGAGAAACGGTACGCCGGGAACAAGGCAAGGAGTCAAATTGATTGAAAATCAGACGGTCGAGGAGTCCACTTCTTGCTGTGGCGTGAACCTGGCAAGGGGATAGAAGGGTGCGTGGAAGAATCATGGTTCAGAAGGTGCATTCCACACGAGGCTAGCTGGCGCCGACGGGTTCCTTGAGGCGGGCAGAGGGCCACTGGGGCTCGCGCTTTTCGAGGAA
The DNA here is from genome assembly GCA_030038115.1 of Acidobacteriaceae bacterium. Lineage (GTDB taxonomy): Bacteria > Acidobacteriota > Terriglobia > Terriglobales > Acidobacteriaceae > Palsa-343. The sequence goes on from JASHPM010000453.1 coordinate 4,282, forward strand.
GGCGCTGACGCCCTCGTGGAAGTCGGCATTGGAGCGGGCGTCGACGCTGGCGCGGATGGCGGCTTCGATGTCGTGGGGCAGATGGTGGTCGGAGAATTTGCCGAGCAGGCGTTTGGTGGCTTCCATGGCGGCGGGGCTGTTGCGAAGGAGGCGGTGCGCCAGGGCGTGGGCTTCGCGCATAAGGTCGGGCTCATCGACGATGCGATTGACGAGGCCGAGGGATTGGGCTTCCGCAGCGGAGATGAGACGGCCGGTGAGGAGAAGGTCGCGGCTGGATTTTTCGCCGAGCTGGGTGCGGAGGAAGGCGGCGACGACAGCGGGCACGAAACCGATGCGGACCTCAGTGAAACCGAATTTGGCTTCAGGGGCGGCAAGAGTGAAGTCGCAGAGAGTGGCGATGCCCATACCGCCGGCGATAGCCGGACCGTTGACGGCGGCGATGCTGGGCTTGGGCAGGGAATATAGGGTGTTCAGGAGGGTGGCGATGCGCTGGGCGTCGGCGTGGTAATCCTCGGAGGGGGTGAGCTGGCCGGGAGCGAGAGGCATGGTGCGGAGGTGCTCGAGATCGAGGCCGGCACAGAAGGAGGAGCCGGCGCCGGTGATGATGACGACGCGGCAGGTTTGGCTGGCGGCGAAGGCTTCGAGGGCCTGGGTGAGGTCTTCGATGAGCTGATGGCTGAGGGCGTTGCGTTTCTCCGGGCGGTTGAGAAGGATGGTATGAATGCCGGAGTCGGTGTGGGTGTGGAGGGTGGAATAGTGGGCCATGGACGCTCTCCCGAAGGACTCAGAAGTTTAGAGCATAAGGCAGGGAGCAGGGAATAGGAAGCTGGAAGCGGGAAGCGGGAAGCGAGAAGCGGGAAGCTTGAAGATGGCATTCGACCGCGTCCATCCGACATCGTGCGCAAGGTCAGGGTGAGGAGGGAAAGTGTTCAGGGACAGGTGTGGGGGCGGGGCCCGGAGTTGAGGCGGCGGTGATCCCGGGTCTCGAAAGCGAGACCCGGGGCACCCAGGGTCCCTGCTATTAGCGCCAGTGGCCTTCAACCCAGTACCAGCCGCCATGCTCGTGAGCCCAGTGGCCGTCAACCCAGACAGCGTGCGGACGCGGAGGGCCGATCCATTCGCCGGGCACCCAGATATAAGCGTGTCCATCCCAGCGGTGATAGCCAGCGCGCCAGTACCAGCCTGGATGGGGGCGGGGACCGGGATGCTCAACAAGGACATGCGGAGGTTCGACCTGAACATAGACGCGTTGGGCGAAGGCCGGTGGAAGGCTGAGGAGCGCAGCCGTGGCGACGAGAAGGAGTTTCTTCATAGACGTGGGGTTTTCCTTTCGGGAGAGAATTTGCACCAGGTGCGGCTTGAAATTGCCAGCGCTGCCGCACAGCCGATGGAACCCGGCGAGGGTCGACGGGTTGCGGAGAAAATCTTCTCACAAAACGGTGAGTTCATGGTTTGTGGGGAATAAAAAGCGGAACGGGCGGGTGGATTTTATAGACCTCGGCGAAGTTGCCCTGGTCGATGGCGAGGGAGAGGCGGCCGCGCGAATCGATGTAGAAGAGCGGCTTGCCGAGGGGGACGTCGCTGAAGGTTCTGTGGAAGGGGATGGAGTACGGCTTGCCGTTGAGGGTGACGGGGACCTGGTCGCCGAGTTGGTAGCCGAGCTGCGCGAAAAGAGGCTGCGGGATGTCGAGGATGAGATTGCCGAAGGGTCCGTCGGTGCCGATGACGTCGCCATGGAGGCCTTTGGCGTCGATGGAGGCGGTGGGGATGTTGAGGCGAACGAGCTGAGCGACGTCGAGGGCGGGACCGGCCTGAGTCCAGTCGTCGCTGCGAGCCAGATGGGCGCCGGCGGGGGAGAAGATGTCGCGGCCGTGGAAAGTGGAGGACAATTTTGAACCGATCATCCATTCGGGGTTGGTGATTTCGCGGGCGGCCTGGATGCCGTCGCGATCCTGGACGAGGGTGAGGAGGCCGTTGTCGGGGACGACGAAGAACTGGCCGACTTTGGATTGGGCAATGATGGCTTTGCGCGTGGAACCGACGCCGGGGTCGACGACGCCGACGAAAACGGCGTCTTTGGGGAAGTAAGGAGCGGAGCCGGCGAGGAAGCGCGCGCCCTGGGCGATGTCGTAAGGAGTGACCTGGTGGGTGATGTCGATGACGCGGACGCCAGGGGCAATGCCCTCCATGACGGCTTTGCAGATGCCGATAGCGTCGTCTTTAACGTCGAAGTCGGAGAGGAAGCCGATGACGTGAAGGTGCTGCCGGGCGGGTGCGATTGCGACTGCGCTGTGGCTGTTCAGCCGGAAGGCCAAGAGGGCGGAAGCCGCCACAATGACGACGAGAAAGAGCAGGCCAAGCCGCCGGGACATCGTTTCTCCTGCGAATGAGGGTGATTTGAGGAGGGTAGCACGAAGATCAGCGCGGCGACCGAAGCGCGAAGGCGACGATGGTGTTGCCGGAAAGGCGGGTGGCTTGCTCGACTTCGGCGGTGAGGGAGGATTCGAGGGCCTCGGAATTGGTTTCGGTGTCGAGATGGACTTCGCAGGCGGCGATTTGCTCGGGGGCGGCGCCGCGGAAGCAGAGCTCGCAAACGCCGAGGCCCCCTTCCACCCGCAGTGGAGGGCCGAAGACGCGGCAAGTCATGGGGCGCGCGGCGTAGAGGTCGCAGAGTCCGGTGGCGGGGTCGAGAGCGGGACAGGGCTCGTCATTGGCGAAGTCTTCGAGGAGAGCGGGACGGGCTTCGTCAAGCAGGCCAGTGCGGGGATTTCCGGGGAAATCGGGAGCGATGCGCGCGAGGGATTGTTGGGCGCGCCGGCGGACGGCTGCGGCGCGTTGCGGATCGGCAGAGTCGAGGGCGGCGAGGCCTTCACGCAGGCGGGCGGCGTCGAGCTGGGAGATGGGGAATACGCCGATGCAGCACTGGGTGCATCCGGGAGCGCATTTGAGCCAAGTGCCGGAGCGGCGGGCAGCGTCGGCAACGGCGGCGTCGACGATCTGGACGAGCTGGGTGTCGCCGGCAGGGAGCATGCTGTGAGGATAGTGGAGTGCGGTTGCGATGGAGCGGTTAGCGAAGGCGGTCAGCGATAAAACCGGTTAGCGAAAATGCGGTTGGTGGGCGGCCGTCGGATTTATGATGCTGTTTCGTTATGCCTGACGAGAAGATTGCGGTGGGGCCTGGGGATCGCGTGTTTGTGCTGACGGGCGCGGGGGTGAGCGCGGAGAGCGGTCTGAAGACATTTCGCGATCAGGGCGGATTGTGGGAAGGCTATCGCGTGGAAGATGTGGCGACGCCGGAGGCGTGGGCAGCGGACGCGGCGCAGGTTTGGCGGTTCTACAGTGAGCGGAGGCGCGGGGCGCGCGGGGCGGAGCCGAATGCGGCGCATCGAGCGCTGGCGGAGCTGGAGGAGGCGATGGGGGAGCGCTTCTTTCTGTGCACGCAGAACGTGGATGACCTGCATGAGCGGGCGGGGTCACGGCGGCTGGTGCACATGCACGGAGAATTATTCATGTCGCGGTGCGAGAACAGCCCGGTATCGCCGGCGGTTTTCGGTCCGGCGTGCGGGCGGACGCCGTTTCGGGACGAGGCTCTGTACGAGTCCGCGGAGGCGATTGCGCGCTGCGCGTGCGGGGGGCGGATTCGGCCGCACATTGTGTGGTTCGGCGAGATTCCGCTGGAGATGGAACGGATCCAGCAGGAGATTGAGCGCTCGACGGTGATGCTGGTGGTGGGAACGTCGGGCGCGGTGTATCCGGCGGCGAACTTTGTGCGCTGGGCGGGGCCGCGGACGCGAAAATACTACATCGGACCGGAAAAACCGATGAACGCGCAGGCATTCACGCGGCTGATGCTGGGGAATGCGGGTGAGGTGCTGCCGGGGCTCTTAAAGGCAGCCAGTAGCCAGTAGCCGGTAGCCAGTAGCCACAATAGTTGGTAGCCAACAGGGAGTAGCGAGTTGGTGCGTTAACCGGTTAGGACCGAGCCAGCCGGTGCGTCGAGCATTGGCGTCGATTTATTCGAGCGCTGGGGTCGCGGGTTCGTCGCCAATCTCATGGAGGTGCGGAGTTTCGCGGAGAGCGGCGCGGACGCGGCCGATTTCATCGCTCATGAGGCGCATGGCCATCATGCAAAGACGCGGGGAGCACTCAAGGACTTCGGAGACCTTGGGGCCAGGGACGAAGCCCAGTTCCGAATCTTCGCTGACGCGGGCGGTGAGGCTGTAGTGGCCGGTGAGAGTGGCGGGAAGGCCGGCGATTTCGCCAGGGCCGAGGGTGCGCGGCGGATAAACCGGGTGGTCGCCATCCACGGACATGGTGACTTTGCCTCTGCGGACGATGAAGGCACCGGAGAGAGGGTCGCCGCAGTGAAACAGGGCGGTACCTTTGCGGAGCGTGACCCTGGACGCGAAGCGGTCCAGTTCGGCGCTTAACTCGGAGATTTCTTTTGGCATACTCCTGGCAGGGGCCATCAACCAGTGGCGCTGTTCAGGCCCTTCGATGCATTCTGAAGTAACCGAGTAGCCCGCGGATGTGATGTAGGTCACAATTTTGGGGCGTGAGGGAAAAGGCAGCCGCGGAGGGAAGCCCTGCAAGGGTTAAAGTCCCGGCTTTTTGTCGCTCGTGATGGCACCCGTTCGGCACGTTCGCGCAGGCGGGCCCAATCAGGCGGGTTCCAATACTCCTGCCCTGATGCGAAAACATTGCCCTGTTCCTGAGCGGGGTGTTCGATGCCTGTGGCTCAGGGACAAAACGCGCTTTCGCCGGACTGTGCAGCGTCGCTGCACTCGTGGGTCGATACAAGACTGGCTTCTGCCGTTGGCGCGCCGGGGATGGGAATCGGGACAGGAGCGAGGGGAAGATCTGAGCTGTACTTTCCCCAAAAGGGAGGGTAACGGCACTTCGGGAACAGGAGCGAGGTCATTTGTGTTGACGACTGAAGGGTGGAAGGCTTCTGCTTCTTGCTGTGGGGTGAACCTAGTTGCGGCATAGTGCGGGATTTTCGCTTCCTGGCTGGGGCATAGTGCCTGTGGGGTATAGTGCGGGAGATGCGCACGGTGCGGGAGATGGGCACGCGATGACGTACCCGAAGCCTAATTGTGGGGGATGTGCGGGATGGGATCACGGGTGACGATGACGCGGGTGCGCTCGCGGGTCAAGCGGATGCGGCAGGGGAGGGGGTTGGGGCCGATGCAGGTGCGGTCGCGGATGGAAATCCAGGCGACCTGGTCGTCGCCCTCGATCATCCATGCGGTGGCATTGGTGGCGTAGTTGACCTGTTCGAGGTAGTAGGCGGCGTCCATATCGATGTCGGCGGCATCGGCGTTCATCTGCTCACACTCGTCGGGCGCGGGCGGGAGCGCGTTGGGATCGGGCAGAGGGGGCGCAGTAGTCCTCGGTGTGTTGGAGGAGGATGCGCGTGTTGTTGCCGGTGAGGAAGTAGCGGGTGGTGAGGGGCGCGACGCCGGACTGCGCGGACCACTGGTTGAGGTCGTCTGCAAAAGCGGGCGGGAGCTGGCTCATGGCGATGGCGTGGTCCCTGGTCCTGATCTGGCGGGAGAAGGCAGCGAGGGTTGGGGTGGGTTCGCCGTTGGTGGGGTGGAAGTAGAAGCCGCCGAGGACGATGCCGTCCTGCATATCGATCCAGATAAAGGCGCGGCCGCCAAGGTAAGGGCCGCGCTCGCCGGAGACGAGGACGTAGCGGTTATCGCGAATCTGGACGGGGACCTGGGAGCCGGGGATGACGCGATCGAGGGCGTCTGAGAGGGGCATGTCGCGGCCGTAATGGAACATGCAGCTGGGGAAGTTGGCACTGAGGATGTGACGGAACTGGCGGTCGTGATAGAGGTCGCCGGAGGGCGCGCCGGAAAACTGGCTCAGGAAGGCGAGAGCGGGCGCGGGAACGCGATTCTCGAAGAGGTTGATGTCGAAGGGCGGTCCTGGAGGGAGCGGTGCGGGGGGCTGCTCGGTTTGTTGCGTCTGCTGACCGTCAGGCGGAGGTGGTGGAGCCTCCTGGGCGGGGGGAGCGTCGGCGGAGGGGATGGTTTGGGCCGCGACGCGAGGCAGAGCGACGATGGCGGCAACGAGGAAAACAGGCAGAAAAACAGCAAATCGGCGGAGGGGCGAGCGAAAGGGCAACATGGATCTCCTTTGGCCGGCACAGCGTCGTCTGGATTGTATCGTGACCCGGTGAAGGGGACGGTTAACAGCGGCGGAAAGACTCAGTGCATTCGGTCGTTGAGGGTTTTGAAGAATTCGTCGAAAGCAGGCTGGCCTTTTTCAGCGGCAAAGCGCATGGCGTGGACGCGCTGGACGAGGATTTCTTTGGCGTTGGGCTCGGTTTTGAAGATGTTCATGACTTCGTCAATGAAGTCGTGGAGGGGCATGGCGCGGGGGTCGCTGGCCTGGCGAGAGCCCTGTAATTCGGTTTGGACGTAAGGCGGGACCAGCTCGAGGACTTCGACGGAGGTGTCGCGAAGCTGGTAGCGGAGAGACTGGGTCCAGGAATGGATGGCGGCTTTTGTGGCGCAGTAGGTGGGGGTGACGGCCATGGGCATAAAGGCGAGGCCGGAAGAGACAGTCATGACGACGGAGCGGGGCTGTTTTTTGAGGTGAGGGAGCAAAGCGGCGGTGAGATGGAGTGGAGCGAGGAGGTTGGTGGTGACGGTAGCGTCGATGGCGCCGGAATTGTCGGAGCCATCGCCGAGATTCTCGGACTTCATGATCCCGGCGTTGTTGATGAGGACGTTCAGTTTCGGATATTGGTGGACGATGGAGGCGGCGAAGGCGCGAAGGCTGGGGAGGTTCTGCACATCGAGGACGGCGGATTGCATGCCGGGGTTCGCGGCCGTGATTTCGTCAAGGAGAGCTTTGCGGCGGCCGGCGACAATCACGTGATTGCCCAGCTTGCGGAAGGCTTCAGCGAGGGCGCGGCCGATGCCGGAGGTGCCGCCGGTGATGAGGATGGTGTTGCCGGTGGTTTGCATGGGGTCTCTCCTGGGGCTTAAGGATAGATGGCGGAGCCGCCGGCTGCGTTGCAGATTTGGCTGTTTGGAGGGCAGAGCGATAAATTTGAGCTGGGCGGATTGACCGAGATGAAGGTCTGAAGTTGTAATTGTTGCCGTTGAGGCGGCTGCGAGGAGGCAGGAGCGATGACAGCTGAGCAATCGGGGCCGGGAGATAAGCCGAGTTTCGAGGGAAACATTCAGAAGCTGTTTCGGCCGATGGATCGCGAGGCGATGCTGGGCTCTTTCGATCTGTGGTCGTACGAGGATGTGAAAAAACATGCGATGCCGATTCTGGAGCAGTTGCAGGCCGGCAGCATGCCGTGCGACGAGCAGTGGCCAGCTGCCCAGGTGGCGGTTTTTGCGAAGTGGGTTGCGACCGGCATGGCGAAGTGAGATTGCCAGGCAACGCCCGCTGTGTATCCCTGATATGCCAAAATCGCAAGCGCTGGACGCCCCCGAGTAAGACAAGGGCATGCCGCGCTCTCCCCGCGACTGGAAGTGCTCTTACCCGGTAGTTGCCGGAACTTCCGATTTGCCGGTCCGCCGCCCGAATCCGACTGGAATGACGATCGGCAGACGTTAAAACAAGCTCATGACGGATATTCCTTTTCCAAATGTGATCGCCGCTGCACATGCGCCGTGCAGACTAACTCCTGGAAAGCGCATCCACATCGATGATGGCCTGGGAAAACGCCTGCGGAGCTTCCTGGGGCAGATTGTGGCCAACCCCGCCACTGATAAGCCGGTACTCATACTTGCCCGAGAACTTATTGCGATACGCTGCGCTGGGCGCATGGATCGCTCCGTTGGAATCGCCTTCCATGGTGATGGTCGGCACCGTGATGACAGGAAGTGCGGCCAGCCGCTTTTCCAGGTCGTCATATCTGCGCTGGCCGTCAGCCAGGCCCAGCCGCCAGCGATAGTCGTGCATCACGATGTCGACGTGGTCCGGGTTGTTGAAGGCAGTTGCAGTGCGCTGGAACGTTGCATCGTCGAAATCCCACTTCGGCGAAGCCTGGTGCCAGATGAACTTATTGAATTCGTCGAGGTATTTCGCATAGCCGGCTTTGCCGACTGGGGTAGCGAAATAGTACTGATACCAAAACAGGAACGCAGGTTCGGGTGGCCACGGCACCTGGTTGCCCGCCGGACTGCTGATCAGATAACCGCTGACGGAAACGATCGCCTTGCAGCGTTCCGGCCAGAGCGCCGCCATGACGTCCGCGGTGCGCGCGCCCCAGTCAAAGCCACCAACCACGGCTGTCTGAATATGGAGCGCATCCATCAGCGCAATGATGTCGAGGCCGACGGCCGATTGCTGGGCGTTCCGCATGGTTGTGCTGGAGAGAAAGCTCGTGCTGCCGTAGCCACGCAGCCAGGGGACAATGACGTGATAGCCAGCCGAAGCCAGCCGGGGAGTGACATCGACGAAGCTGTAAATGTCGTAAGGCCAGCCGTGCAGCAGAATCACCGCAGGGCCATCGGCTGGGCCCGCTTCCGCATAGCCGACATTGAGCAGGCCCGCGTCGATCTGCCGGAGAGAGGCGAAGGAGGTGTGCGTCCCGCGCCCCGCTTCCGGATTTGCGGTGCTGGATTGCGCTTTCGCCGAAGCAAACATGCCGAGTTGGGTCGCGGCAACGGTCCTAGCGGCATTGCCGAGAAATTGGCGCCGATTCTGTTTGATTTCGTTCAAGGTGTGGATCGTATTCATGGGAGCGTCTCCTTGGTTTTGCTGGTTTGTTGCAGCGCTAACGACCCTTTCAGCGCTCGATTGCTGGTGAGGGGTTCGCAGATGAGGCTCTGCGGACCACGTCGATCGCGGCATCGATGTTGCCGCGTGTGGTTCCGGAGCAGAGACAAGTCTGGCCTGTGGCGTCCGGCAGGGCCTGGGCTAACTTGGCGCGCCGGTCTCAAGAGGCTGATGTTGAGGCCGACCTCGATCGAGTAAAACGCCGCCATTGCTGCGCAAGTTCCACTTCTGCATCGGTCGCGAACAGAGGGGCGAATGTCGAATCGCCCGAGAGTCGACACGCAGGAATGAGCCGGCTACGCGTCAGGTGGGTGGGGAACGGGGATGCCCACCTGAGTTTTAGTGACGGATCAACGTAGCACGCGAACACCACACCGTGACAGGCCTATTCAGAATTTCTTTTGCACAACCCTCATCCTTTATGACGGCAACCTGAAGGCACGTGACAGTTTGGCCAGATTCCGCTTTTCCGGCTCCGATGTTTCGATCCGGTGAAAACGAGGCCGGCCAACCTGAGAAGCGCAGGGAAGGGGCGGAGCATCCGTTGAAATAGATCGCAATACGATGTAAAATTAGATCGCAGTGCGATCTAAAAGCCGGAAGCGGGCAGCAGGAAAGCTGGGAGCCGGTAACCAGCAGGGAGCGGGGAAAAGGGAGTGAGGGCGAAGAGAGACAAGGAGATGATGCAGGATCTGGCGTGGTTCCGGTATAACCTGCGCCGGTTTCTGCGCTTCAGCGAGAAGGCGGCGCGGGCGTGCGGGGTGACACCGCAACAGCACCAGCTGCTGCTGGGGATTGCAGGATTCACGGACGAAGGGCGGGCGACGATTTCGGATCTGGCGGAATTTCTGCAGGAGCGGAACAACTCCGTGGTGGGGCTGGTGGAGCGGGCCGCGGAGAGCGGGCTGGTACGGCGGCAGAGCGGCAAGACGGACAGGCGGCAGGTGGTGGTGACGGTGACGAAGCGGGGCGAAGAAATACTGTCAACGCTGACGCAGCTGCACCACGACGAGGTGCAGCGGGTGAAGGCGGGGTTTCCGACGCGGCCCAGGGCTGAGGTGAAGCCCAGGCGGGCAGCAAGAAGAATACGCAGAGGAGAGGCATGATGGCGGAGTTTCCAATTCCGGAGATGGCGGCGACACCGGAGTCGCAATCAAACCGGAAGGGACAGTTCGGAGTGGCGCTGGAGCCGGAGGTGATCCGGATCTGCATTTATGCGCTGCTGGTGGGTCTGGTGGCGGGCCTGGTGGCGCAGGCGCTGCTGGAACTGATTTATTTCTTCACCAATGTGTGCTTCTACGGGAAGTTTTCGTTCGCGATTACGAATCCGGCGCATAACCACCTGGGGTTGTGGGAGATTCTGATTCCGCCGATCGGCGGGTTGCTGGTGGGCATCATGATCTATTTCTGGGAGCCGACGCTGAAGGGACACGGGATTCCTGAAGCAATGGAGTCGGTGCTGTTCGGAAAGAGCCGGATGCAGATCCGGGTAGCGATTTTGAAGCCGCTGGCGACGGCGTTTGCGATTGGGACGGGGGGACCGTTCGGCGCGGAGGGACCGATCATCCAGACGGGTGCGGCGATTGGATCGCTGTTCGGACAGGTTGTGAGACTGTCACCGTACTACCGGCGCGTGCTGCTGGCGGCGGGCGCGGCGGCGGGCATGGCGGCGACGTTCACGGCGCCGCTGGCGGGGGTTCTGGTTGCGGTGGAGCTGCTGCTGTTCGAGCTGCGGGCGCGGTCGTTTATCCCGGTGGCGCTGGCGGCAGCGGTAGCGACGGGGGTACGGATTCATTTTGTTGGATGGGCGCCGCTGTTTCCGACGCCGGCGTTCAGGATGACAGGCATAAGTGAGCTGTGGTTGTTCGCGGTGCTGGGCATCCTGATGGGGGCGGTGGGCGTGGTGATGATTCGGGTGCTGGCCTGGCTGGAGGATTTCTTCGACGAGTTGCCGATCAAATATGCGCTGATTGTGTCGCCGGTGATCGGGGCGCTGATTCTGGGTGTGCTGGGGTACTTCTATCCGCAGGTGCTGGGCACGAGCTACGACACGATCCGGGACATGCTGAACGATCGGCTGACGGCGGGGCATCTGGTGGGAATCTCGGTGGCGAAGTTCTGGGCGCTGACGATCTCGCTGGGCTCGGGCACGACGGGCGGCGTGTTTGCGCCTTCGCTGGTGGTGGGGGGCGGACTGGGCGCGGCGTTCGCCATGGGGATGCATCATTTACTGCCCACGATGGTGAGCGATCCAGCGTTCTATGCGCTGGTAGCGATGGCCGCGGTGTTTGGAGGGATTGCGCGCGCACCCTTTACGAGCATCGTGTTTCTGTTTGAGCTGAGCCATAACCCGAATGCGTTGTTGCCGCTGATCGTGTGCGTGATGGTGTCGGATGGATTTGTGCGGTTATTCAGCCGCGAGTCGATCATGACGGTGAAGCTGGTAAAGCGGGGGCTGATTGTGCTGCAGGATTACTCGGCGCCGATGCTGATGCGGGCGCGCATCAAGCAGGTGATGCAGAAACAGTTCGCGATGTTCAAGGCGGACGATGAACTGGGCGCGGTGCTGGCGAAGTATGTGCCCGGAGAAGTGACCTTAATGCCGGTGGTGGATGAGACGGGGGCGCTGGTGGGGATAGTGGAGCCGCACGATCTGCTGCGGACGGACGCAGCGGAGCGTTCGCTGAAGATGCGGGAGCTGGCGCGGGACGATTATGTGCTGGCGTACCCTGGGGATTTGGTAGATCAGGTGCATCGGGCGATGCTGCGCAAGAGGACGGAGAACGTCGTGATCGTGGA
>JASHPM010000454.1 GCA_030038115.1 Acidobacteriaceae bacterium
CCTGGGATAAGCCCTTTTGCAGGCGGTATCCTCGAATGGTTGTTCCAATTTTCATAGTGTTGGCCTTATAGACCGCACTTTCCCCTGTTTGCAGCAAGGCAGGAATCTAAAGAATATTGCCTGCATAGTTAACACGTTCCGAGATTGACAAGCAAGAAGTATTTTCTCGACTTTGGTAACCTGCGGAGGAACCAAAGGAAATTACTTTTCACGGCAATTGCACAAAGATTCAGGCACTTGGCGGCTCAAAAGGAACAAATTCCGCATCGACGGCTTGTCTCCTCATGGCCGGTGCGGCACGCGCCGGGCAGCACCCGCAGGAAGGCCGGAATCCCGCTTTGTTCCAGGTTGGCGAGAGCTGCAAACCAGGCTAAGCCGCCGAGACGCTGTGGTCACCTCGCCGGGTGCAGCTGATCCTCCAGGAACTGATGAGAGCGGGTCTGCGCATCCTCGGCGTCGGCCGGACGGTATCCGGTGGCGTTGTTCGGATTCTCAAACGCATGTCCCGCGTCGGGGTAGATTTTCAGGTCCGTGTTCCTGCCCAGGGCCTGCATCGCCGCTCCAAAGGCATGAACGTCGTCGGGCGTGATGCCGCGATCCAGCCCGCCGAAGTTGCCCAGCACCGCCGCGTGAATCTGCGCCAGAGCCGTCTTATCCGTCGGCAGGGAACCATAATTGATGACCACCGCCTTCAGGGTGGGATCGGCCACCGCCAGCTGGGCTGCGTAGCCGCCGCCCATACACCAGCCGATGGCCCCGATGCGATGGGGATCGACGTCAGACCGTTGCGAGAGCCAGGCGACCGCCGAGGTCAGATCGCGCACGCCGCGATCCTGAGGGAGGCCGCGCATCAGCTCGTGCGCCATGTCGGCATCGGTAGCTACTTTGCCACGGTACAGATCCACGGCCAGAGCGACGTAGCCTTCGTTGGCGAAGCGCTGGGCCTGCTCTTTCACCCAGTCATTCACCCCCCACCATTCCTGGATAACCACGACAGCGGCATGGCGGCCGCCGCCTGCGGGCAGGTAGAGAAAACCCTGGCCGGTATCGCTCCCGCTGGGAAACGTAACCGGCTGCATGGCTGGGGCGGCGCTGGCGCTGGCGAGAGACAGGCCAAGGACGACAAACAGGGCCGGGGTAAAGGTCTTGCGTTTCATCGAAGCTCCCTGGACAAACCACATGTATCGCAGAAAACGTTATCCGCAGGCAAGTCCGAATTGCGGAAATTCAGTCCGCACGCGCATCCGCCCCGGGAAATTCGCCATCGCATCAAGGGAAGCCGGTTGGTTCCGGGAGCCGCCTCGTGCCGCAGGATGCTGTTTTTTCCGAACCGGGAGATGCGGCGCGGGCCAATGCCCCAGCGCGCCGGCGGGGCGACCCTCGTCCGGCCGATCAGTTCTGCCGCCATCAGATCATAGACCCGTGGCGCCATCGTATGCGCCGCCGCTGGCGCGAGACGCGCCGCCTCGGGGTCATCGTCGCGCACGAACTGATGCGGACCCACGTCTTCGATGTGGCCGCCGGCCTCGCCTTCTGGTCCATGCTGTCGATGGTCCCGCTGCTGATCGTGGTGGCGGCTCTGCTGGCCCTTCTGCGCGTCCCTGGCCTTCTGCCGCAACTGCTGGGAGTGATGGCGATCCTCGTTCCCGCGGACTCGCTCTCCATGGTCGAAAAGATGGTCGGCGGTCTGCTCCAACCGCATCGCGGCATGCTCTCCTTCGGCATCCTCATCTACATCTGGTCGACCACCGGCGGCTTCACCTCGCTGATTTCCGCGCTCAACGTCTCTTACGACGTGACGACGCCGCGTTCGTGGCTGCGCGATCGCCTGCAGGCCGTACTGCTGGCCGCGACCAGCGGCGGCCTGCTGACCCTGTCCCTGCTGGCGCTCCTCGCGGGTCCCCACTTCGGCCATTTTCTCGGAGAGATCTTTCCCGTTCCGCAGGACTTCGAGAGACTGTGGCCGCTGATCCGGGTCGCGACCGTATTTGTCACCTTCGTCGTGGCGCTGGAGCTGGTTTATTTCCTTGCGCCGAATATCAGGCAGCGATTCACCTCCACGCTGCCCGGCGCCATCGTTGCCATCGCGCTCTGGTTTGCCGGTTCCGCAGCACTCGCCTTCTACCTCAACCACCTCGCCCACTATTCGCGGATGTATGGCGGCATGGGCGCGGTGATCGGGCTGATGTTCTGGATTTATCTGACGGCGCTGGCGATTCTGATCGGCGCGGAGGTGAATGCGGAGCTGGCGAAACGGCGGGATGCGGTGTTTCGCGGCGAGGTGAAGGCGTCTGAAAGGCGGCAGGCTGGAAACGAACCTCGGTCCCGAGCGGCCTGACGCAGAAAAGCCCGCTGTTTAGCGGGCTTCTTCAGTACCTCGGAGATTCAGCTTATTGAGGAGCGCCGACCGCGGTGGGAGCCTCGGAGCCCGGAGTCTCCGGCGCCTGCTTCGCGGCGAAATAGCTCGAGTCCCACAGATCGCGGTAGAAGACGCCGGTCAGCTCCGCGGCCTTGGGGCCGAAGGTCGGCCGTCCACCCTCGAGGAAGAACACGGCGACGATGCGCCCATACTGGGTATCCGCGTAAGAGGCGAACCAGCCGAAGCGGGTGCCGTCGTTGGAGCACGTACCGGTCTTGCCCAGCACCGGGAACTCGTTGAAGTTCGCGCGCAGCGCCCGCGCCGTGCCGTACTGTACCGCCGCCTCCATGCCGTCCTGAATTTCCGGCAGGATGTTCGCGATGTCCAGCGTGCGCTTGATCTTCGGCTCCATGCTCAGCGCCTCGGCCGGCGTAGTGGGATGCTGCAGGTAGTAGAGCGTGCCGCCGTTGGCGATGGCCGCGACCAGCGCTCCCAGCTGGAGGGGGGTCATCGAAATACCCTCGCCGAAGGAGCACATGCGGCCCACGCCCCCCTGGTTCTCAGCCAGCGGCGCGTCGGGATAGAGCCCGGGCTGCTCGCCCGGAATGTTGTAGCCGGCCAGTTCGCCCAGGCCAAATTCGGTGGCATAGTGGCGAACCCGGTCAAACCCCAGCCGGCGGCCCAGGGTCTCAAAATAAGCATTGTTGGAGTGGGCCAGCGCCTCGGTGAGATTCAGATGATAGCTGCCGCCAAGGTTGACCGGCGTATCCTTCGTGATGATGCCTTCCTCCAGCGCTGCCAGCGCAACGGAGAGCTTGATGGTCGAGCATGGTTCTGCGCCGCTGGAGAGCGCCAGCTTCTGGTTCACCATCGCCAGAATGCGGCCGTTCGAAGGATCGATCGCCACCACGGTGCCGTTCATGTCGCCCAGCGCATCGAGCGCCGCCTGGCGGACGATGGGATCCTCGCCCGCGGTGACGTCGCCGGCGGTCAAATCGGCATTGGCAAAGGAACTGGCGGTAAAGCGCTCGTAATAATGATGGCGCCGGCGCGCGTAGGTGTGGTGTGTCGAGCGAACGGTGGTCAGACTGGCCGAAACCACATGAGGGCGCGTGACTCGCTGGCTGTGCTGCAGGGTCGCGATGTGCCGACGCCCAACGGCCGACTCATTCACCCTGGCATGAGAGCGATGAACGGTGCGATGCGCAGTAGAGGTGGACGCCGCGTACAGGAGCGACGGGGCGGCCAAAGCAGTCAGCAGGAGGGGCAAAAAAACACGCTTCATCCGGTAACTCTTGTTCGAAGAATCCAGACCTTCTGACTGATCCTGCCGCAGAATAAAGTCTGGGGAAACCTTACTTCAGATACTTCTTCGTACCCTTTTTCATCGGCCTTCCCGAAGTGGAACATGAGCCTTCCACTTTGGGTCATAAGGTTCTCGCCATTGCCCTAATCCAAACCCCGTAGACCCCTCACAGTTGCCTGTGAAGGAAGCACCCCGGCTGCAAGTGCTTTAGATGAATGGCTGGAACTGTTCGTTTACTATAACCGGAAACTATTGTCTGTCCAGTACATTTTTCGTCCACAGGCCTCCCTCTTTCCGGGCAGGGGCACGGTACTTCCGGGTGGAACCCGGTTCAGAGGGTCCCGTGACGCAGGAATGCCGGGATGTCCAGGTTCTCGCCCGGCTCTTCCACAAATGCCGGATGGATGGTTGCATTTTCGATCGGCTGATCCCGCTGCGAGGGGGCGGCTACGCCCACCAACTCCGCTTCGTCCTCGTCTTCCGGTTCGCTAAGTCCTTGCGGCACAGCAGATTCGGTGATGGAGGCTTCCGCATCATGCACGCGGAACGCGGAGACAAATTCACGCGCCGAGACCGGAACCGGGGTCGGCGTTTGCGGGGCCGTCCGTCCCGGGAACACGTCTTCCTCTTCCTCGCTGGCGAAGCGTGGCGTTGCCGGCCGGGTTTCGATGCGCGGCGCTACCGCCTCAAGGCGCGCAGCCGCACTCAACAGCTGCTCGCGCCGTTCCGCCGATCCCTGGCGAAACCCGGTTGCAATCACCGTAATCTTCACCTCGTCGCGCATGGCTTCGTCGAGCACCGCCCCAAAGATAATGTTGGCGTCCTCGTCCGCCGCGTTCTGGATCAGCGTGGAGGCCTCGTTCACCTCGCTCAGCTTCAGCGAGGCCGAGCCCGTGATGTTGATCAGAATGCCGCGCGCTCCGTCGATGGCGCCCGCCTCCAGCAGCGGCGACGCCATGGCTGCCTGCGCCGCGTCAATGGCGCGATTCGACCCGCCGCGCACCGCTGTCCCCATCACCGCATAGCCCATCCCGGCCATCGTGGTCTTCACATCGGCGAAGTCGCGGTTGATGATGCCTGGAATCGTGATGATGTCGGAGATGCCCTGCACGCCCTGGCGCAGCACGTCGTCGGCAATGCGGAACGACTCAAAGAAGCCCGTGTCCCTGGCCACCACCAGCAGCTTTTCGTTGGGGATGACGATCATGGTGTCGACGCTCTCCAGCAGCTCCTGCATGCCGCGCTCGGCCTGCGCCATGCGCCGCTTGCCTTCAAAGGCGAAGGGCTTTGTGACCACGGCTACCGTGAGCGCGCCCATCTCACTGGCCAGCGAAGCGATCACCGGAGCAGCGCCCGTCCCCGTGCCGCCGCCCAGCCCGGCCGTGACAAAGACCATGTCCGCGCCCTCCAGCGCTTCGATAATCTTCCCCGAATCTTCGAGCGCCGCGCTGCGGCCCACGTCGGGATTCGCCCCCGCGCCCAGGCCGCTGGTCAGCTTCGCGCCCAGCTGCAGCTTCACCGATGCATGCGAGAGCTGCAGCGCCTGGCGGTCGGTATTGGCGGCGATGAACTCCACGCCTTCCATGCTGGCCGCGATCATGCGATTGACGGCGTTGCCGCCCCCGCCGCCCACGCCGATGACTTTGATCTTCGCTCCGCGCAGGGCCTCCTCGTGATACTGAATGCGAATTTCCTCAGGCTGGCTTGTCGGTTTCCTCATCATCGGGTTCCACTCCTTCAAACTAGATACTTCCTGCCAAAATGGCGCGCAGCTTCGCGCGCAGTCCCTGGTTTTCCGCCGCACGCGTCTTGCTGGTGCGGTGGGCGTACAGCAGCGTTCCGGTCAGAACGGCAAACTCCGGCGTGGCCAGCTCCCTGGGGCTGCGCGACAGGGGCACCGGCGACGCCATCCGCGCCGGCACGTGCAGCAGGCTCTCCGCGGTCTCCAGAAGTCCCGGCAGCTGCGCTCCGCCACCGGTGAGCACGCATCCCGCGCCCAGCGCTTCCAGCACCCCGCCCTGGCGCAGGTTGTCGCGCAGCAGCTGGAACAGCTCTCTGGCGCGCGGCTCGAGAATCTCGCCGATGAACCGCTGCCGCACCAGGCGCGGCTCATAGCCGGGCAGCCCGGAGGCTTCTACTTCGCTCAGCTGCGGAACCGCTGTTACCACCGCATGGCCGTAATTGCACTTCAGCCACTCCGCCTCGGGCGCGGTGACGTGCAGTCCCACCGCCAGGTCGTTGGTGAAGTGGTCGCCGCCAATCGGCACCGCCGAGGTGTGCGCGACCGAGCTTTCGAAAAATACCACCAGCTCCGAACTTGACGCGCCGATGTCCACCAGGCAAACGCCCAGCTCGCGCTCGTCGGCGGAAAGCGTGGCTTCGGCCGCGGCCAGTCCTTCGAAGACCGTCTCCGTCACTTCCAGACCGGCTTTGTTCACGCAGGTCACGATGCTTTGCTGGGCACTCGCGGAGCTGGTGGAGATGTGCAGGTTCACTTCCAGGCGATTGCCCACCATCCCCAACGGATCGTGAATCCCCGGCTGCTCATCGAGGATGAACTGCTGCGGCAGCAGGTGCAGGATCTCGCGATCCGCGGGCAGGGCGATGGAGCGCGCGCGATCGACAGCGGCGCGCACATCGTCTTTGGTGATCTCACGCAGCCGCGTGCCCAGGCTGATGCCGCCGCGGCTGTTTACGCCGCGAATGTGCGGTCCGCCCACGGCCACCACAAACCTCTCAATCACCGCCTGCGCGGAATTTTCCGCCATCACCGACGCGCGGTCGATGGCTGCGGCCGCCGGCGCCAGGTCGGCGATCAGCCCCTTGCGCATGCCCGCCGCGTCGCAGATGCCGTGGCCGCGATAACGAAGCGCATTCTCGTGAACCTCCGCGATCAGCACGCGGATTTTCGAGCTTCCCACATCCAGCACGGCGATGACGTTATCCGGCTGGCTCATGCCGCCCCCTGGTTTGTGCTCTGGTCCACGCTCCTGGCCGCGTGTGGTTTGGCCGGCGATTCCTGCCCCTTGCCTTGCGGATTCTTCCCCGGAACATGGCTCTGTGCAGGATGTTTCGCCGCCGGGGGCTTGCGAGCTGGCGCCTTTGCGTTGCGCGCGACGGCCGCTGTGGCGTGAGCCGGCTGCGCTTCGGCCCGATCCGGCTTCGCAGCCGGTTTGGTCGCCGATTTGGCCTCGGTCCTCGCTCCGGGGTTCGTTCCCGGGTCGCCGGCCATCTTCAGAACCACCTCATGCTCGTAGCGCAAATCGATGGAGGCCAGATGCGGATACTGCTGCTCCCACTGCGCAACATGCGCCTGGTAGTTGTGCCAGCGCGCCAGGAAATCCTCCTGGCCGAAATGCAGCAGCAGATCGGATCGGTTGGAGGGAACCGTCGCGCGCACATCGTCGGGGTCCGACAGATCCACCTCGCTCAGCTGCGCGGAGATGTGCTCGCCCGTCGCATCCAGCTCGGCAACGAACCTCTGATACATCTGCATGCGCGCGGCGCGGATCGCAGGCGGATCGGCCGGGTTCACCCCGCGGACAACAGGGAAAGAGTAGTGGCGGGCCGCCATCTGCTGCGGCGTCATGGTCAGGATCACGCCGTCCGCGTCCGCCAGCTCGATGCGGCCGTGCACTTCGACAAACGCAATCGGTGTGCGTTCCTGGATCGCTGCCCGCAGCTGATTGGGCAGCACGCGCATCACCGTCGCTTCCCGCACCCAGGGAATCTGCTCCAGCTCCGCGCGCCGCTTCGCGAGCGGGACAAAGAACAGGTTGCGTCCGATGTCCGACCCAAACACCGACAGCAGCTCGGCGCGGCTCAGCTGGCTGTTGCCCAGCGTCTGGATGGAAGCGGCGGACTCAATGCGAAAGCGCGGGTCATGATCGAGGAAGCTGCGCGTGGCGAGGATGAGGGCGGCGATCAGGCCCAGCATGGCCAGAACCACGCCGCCAAACGCCAGTTTTCCCCAGCCCGACTGGGCCCAGACGGGAAGCAGGCCACGGCGCACGGGAACACGCCGCCGGGCGCGCAGGAAAGGCTCGCCCGCGCCGTCATCGGGGTCAGCGGTCGTGCGGCCATCGGTGCTGCGAGAGGCCGGCGGACGATAAAGGTCAGCCGCTTCTTCCTCCAGAACCGATGCGCCGCCGCTGTTTGCGTTGCTTTTGGCCACGCCTGAGCAAGGTCGTGGGAATCGCCGCTTTGACTATAGCGTGCCCGACGCTGTGGATAGTTCAGTAAATAGGCAGGGAATCAAGGGAGGGAACAGTCAACAGCCCCGGGATCGCTCCGGGGCTGGTCCCGGCCACCCTCCTGGGAAAACCTGCCACGAGCCGCGCATTTTCGCCGGCCGGCGACACCGTAGTTTCCGGGGCAATATCCGCAGACGCAATTCACAAGCCCGCAACAGCCGCTTAACCCGCCCTTTACGCGGACTTCATATTTTGGAGACGAGTTTCTTTCCCCCGGACACACCCAGGTCCAAATCCCTTTTTGTTCGAAAACACTTTTTGGAGGCAATACTGCGATGCACGATCTTCTCAGCTTGTGCCGCCGTGTCTTTATCCCTGAAGGCAATCCATTTTTAGCGACTGAAGAAAACGTAATTTCGATCCGCACCAGGGCGCGGCGGAGCGCTGCGGCCGTCCTGGTGTGTCTGATGGCGCTGATCGCAGGCGCCAGCTGCCTGCACGGGCAGAATCAGGCAGGCGCCCT